>CAYFNP010000060.1:0-7901 GCA_964344425.1 uncultured Bifidobacterium sp.
CTTACGCAGCGGCCTGCAAAGCCGTTTATCCGGGTTCGATTCCCGGCGTCGCCTCGGATTTGCCTGAACACACCTTCAGTTTTGGCGGTACTACTGTCGCCTCGTGAAGAAACCGTTGTCCTTCGGGCGTTCGCGCCGGTTCGTCGTCGTTTTGGTTGGCATGGCCGTGTTGGCCGCCTGCGTGGGGCCACGCGAGGGGGCTGCGCCCGCGCCCGGTGAGGTGCGAACGAAGAATGGCGCATTGTCTTTCATCTTTAACCTGCCGCCTGAAATCAATGCTCTCGTCGCTTCGAACACGCTCAGGTCGACTACAACGATGGGCTCCGTCGGGTATCCGTTGCGCGTCGAGTTCAGCGGCATTGACCCTGCGTTCGATGCCGAGTTCGGCACGACCACGGCCAATTGCAGCATCGACAGTTTGTCGGGCGTTCTGAGCTACCGCGGTTTGGATCGGGGTACGTGCTCCGTCTGGGTTGTGCAGAAGGACGTGAAACGCGGTGGATCAACAGCGGTGACATTCGTGCCACCGGCGATATCGCCCGCGTTGACAAGGGATCTCATCGGGTACTTCCCGTTCAACGACGCGACGTCTCTCGGATGGAATGCGGTGACGAAGAGAGTCGATCTCAATGTGGTGGGCGGTGTGGCGTTTCGACAGCAGGGTCGATTCGGCGGCGCGGCGTATTTCAACGGTCGCGACGGCGTTCTGCTTGCGAAGGGTGGTTCGAACAAGAACGGATCGCTGACGGGTCTGCCCTCGGGGAATTCGCCGTACGCAATTTCGGCGTGGATTCGCCCGACCGAGTTCGCGAACGGCGGGCTCGTTGGTTGGGGCAAGTTCGATGGCAAGACGTCCTTGGCCACGATGATGTTGCGAATGAACGACACCAAGCGCCCCGCGGCCGACGAGGTGTGGGGTGGCCTCACCCATGTGTGGTGGGGTGCCGATCAGGTGTACAAGCACAACCAGCCGGTCTGTTGCACCGAGTCGTTCACGCAGGACAAGTGGGTTCATGTGGCGGTCACGTACGACGGCAAGACCCGCACCATCTACTACCGCGGCAAGGCGGTGGCATCCGACGAGCCGAAGCTCGTGAACGCCGTGACGAACGAGAACTTCATCGTCGGCGGGTCAATGGGCAATCCAGGTGACTTCTTCACGGGACGCATGGATGACGTCGCCGTGTGGAAGCGATCGCTCAGCGCACAGGAAGTGGGATCGTTGGCCAATGGATCGGTCGCAACGCCCTCGGCAGAGCTGGGAGCAGGCTTCGTGCCCTTCACGCCCGCGCCATGCGATCAGCCGGGTGGCTATTGCGATGTTGGTGACAAGGCACCCGATGGCGGAACGGTCTTCTACGTGGGCAATTTCATCGACCAGTTGACCAACCAGCCGATGCGGTACATCGCCCACGCGCCAAACGATCTCCAGAAACAGGTGCATGGACCCGGCACGGCGTTCCTGACCGGGTACGAGTCGAACTGCGGTGGCGAGGTTCACCCGATTCCCGAAACCGACAGGAACGAAATCGGAGCCGGTCGTCGGAACACGGTTCTGATTCGCAGCTTCTGTGAGAAGTCTGCGGCGGCCGAGGCAATGGACCTATCGATTGGTGGATCGAAGGATTGGTTCATCCCGTCCGAGAATGAACTGAACGAACTCTGCAAGTTCGCCCGGAATCAAGTGACCGGCGACCCGAGCGTCGGTTGCTCGTCGAAGTTGCCGGTTGGTGCGGGGTGGCCGATGGATCGCTACCACGGATACTTCCTGTCGTCGTCGCAGGGTTCGATCATCGATTCGAATTTCGCGTTGTTCAGCAACATCGTCGGTTCCTTCGGTGGCGATTGGGCGAAGATCGCCGTGTTGATCGCCGAAAAGGCCGGGATCTACTCGGAAGTCGACTGGGGAAGCCTCCAGGCATGGCGTCTGGGTCGCAACTTCCTGAACGGCGAGCGGTACAACGACGACGGTCAGGCTTCGCAAGTCCGTCCCGTGCGTTACTTCGCTCCGGGCGCTCAACTTCCGCTGGCTCTCGAACCCGCATCAGGCGTCGTCGGCGAACCCGTCAAGTTCGTTGTTTCTGGCGGCTCGGGGGCCGGGGCGATCACGTATCGCGTCACCGATACGGGAACGGCCGCCTGCGCGACGTCCGGTGACCGTGCCCGTGTGATTGCGAGCAGTGTCGGCACGTGTTCCGTTGTTGCGTCGAAAGCCGGTTCGGGTTCGTTCCGGGTTGCGCGTACGCCGGCAACGCAGGTCACGATCGACCGCGGAACGCAAGCTGCGTTGACCCTGGGGACGCCGAGTATCGCCGTTGGTGACTCGACGAAGTTGTCGGTTGGCGGCGGAAGCGGCGCCGGCGCAGTCACATTGAAGATTGCCGACGCCGGCACGACGTCGTGCCGGGTGTCGAACCCTACGTCGGGAGCGAACGAAATCGCTGCCAGCGCTCCCGGCACCTGTCGCGTCACCATCGACAAGGCGGGCGACACGAATTACCGACCGGCTGCGTCCGTCACGGTCGATGTGAAAGTTGCGAAGAAGGATCAGGCTGCGCTTTCGATCACGGGTTCGGCCGGCGTGATCGACACGCGAATTTCGCTGGCGACATCGGGTGGCTCCGGATCCGGAGCGGTGACCTACGCGGTGGCGCCGGGCGGCACGTCTGACTGTTCGGTCGTTGCATCGGGTCCGTCGATCGTTGCCGAGCGGCCCGGAACCTGCAGGATCACCGCCACCAAGGCCGGTGACGCGGTGTTCCAGCCCGCTACTTCCAACACAGCCGACTTCACCTTCGACGTCGTCACATGCAACGAGGACGGTGTCCGTACGGATGGCTCGGCTTGTCAGGTCGGCGACGTCGGTCCCGGCGGGGGACGGGTGTTCTACGTATCACCGACACCGATCGATTACGCCGAAGGAATCAGCACCGGCGGAACGTTCCTCGAGGTCGCGCCCTCGGGTTGGTTCGGCAACGCGGGTGAGTACAGCAACGCGTGGTGTCGGTCGGGCAAGGTGGGCGTGGCGCTGAAGTCGGCCATCGGCGATGGCGCTGACAACACGTTCCGCGTCGCGATGGCGGGTGGTTGCGCACCCGAGTCCGCGATGCGCAAGGTTGCCGAAGCGACGATCGGTGGCAAGAGCGACTGGTTCGTGCCGTCGATCAAGGAACTGAACGAAGTCTGCAAGTTCGCATACCGACAAGCGGGCGGCGATCCTGCCGTCAACTGCGCACCGAACGGACCAATCCGGGCCGACTTCGTCGGACTGGCAGGACCGGGGTTCGGAACGTGGAGTTCCACCGAGGTTGTTGGTGGCGGCTACACGCAGAACTATTCGATGAACCTGAAGACGGGTCCGTCGAACTACGACATTTCGATCGAGGGGACCGGGTCGTTCTACTCCGTGCGTCCAATCAGGGCATTCGGTGCGAAGAAACCGCCGACCACCGTGCCACCGGAGGGCTTTGCGCCGACGACCGCGCCATCGCCGACGACCGCGGCACCTGCGACGACATCGACGTTGCCGATCGAATGGGTGTGCGACAACAGCGGAAAGCGTCAGGACGGCACGGCGTGCAAGGTGGGCGACATTGGGCCCGCGGGTGGTCGCGTCATCCATCAAACGACCGTTGTCTTGAACGCGATCGAGGGCATCAGCAAGGGCGGCAAGTACTTCGAGTTGGCGCCCGCCGGCTGGAGCGGTACGCCAGCCGATCCGTCGATGGCGGTGGGATGCGATTCGGGTTCGACCAAGACCGATCGCGGCCTCGGTGCGTCGCTGACCAAGGCAATCCTCGACATCTGCCCGAACGGCACCGGTGCGGCGCAAACGGCAGCCAATCTCTCGATCACAAAAAATGGCGTCGTCTACGACGACTGGTTCCTGCCGTCACGAGGCGAAATCGCCCGTATCTCCGAGACCAAAGTGGCGAACCTCGGCCTTTCGATGGGCGGCAATTACATGACGTCGTCCTTCAACTCCACCGCCGGCCAGGTCTGGCTCATGTCGGTCTCGTTCGACTGGCCGGGAGGTATCGCCTCTCCGGTCGCATCGTCCACGACAGCATTCGTGCGACCGATCAGGGCGTTTGGCTAGTCGGCCCGGCCCAAATCAAGAGGTCCCTGAACAAACCTTCAATCTCAAAGGGGGTACCCTCGCCCCATGGGGAACTTCTCGTTGTCGGGGCGTACGCGCCGTTCACTTGCTTTCTTGGCCGTCGCGGTTGTGGCGATGTCAGCCTGTGGTGGGTCCGGAGGTGGCGAATCTTCCGCGGGTTCAACGCGGACGAAAAACGCGGCGTTGGACACCTCGACCGTGGCGTGCGCAGTCGGTGGCTACGGTCCCGCCGGCGGAATCGTCATGTCGGTCGGCGCAACGACCGCCGACCAGTCGATCGAAGTATCACGCGATTGGTACACGGCGGGAAGTGGCAAGGCGGCGGCCGCCCTGCCCGCGGTGAACAAGTTCGCCGAGCAACTGTCGAAGAACACGAAGCCGGGTTGGTTCATTCCTGACCAAGCAACTCTGAAGGCAAACATCAAGCCCCTTCGCCAGGTCAGAGGGAATGAGTTCTACTGGAGTTCAACTCCCATCCAAGACTTCGTCTGGGGTATCCGTGGTGACAACGGTAACGATGACCTGATCATGGACTACAACATTGGTCTGTATCGCGCCGTCGCATTCCGGACGTTCCTTGAAAAGGACGAGCCGTGCACCCCACCGCCGACCACGACTACCGTCGCCCCGACGACGACCGTTCCGTTGAG
Source organism: uncultured Bifidobacterium sp. (assembly GCA_964344425.1). Taxonomy (GTDB): domain Bacteria; phylum Actinomycetota; class Acidimicrobiia; order Acidimicrobiales; family Ilumatobacteraceae; genus F1-20-MAGs119. The sequence goes on from CAYFNP010000060.1 coordinate 4,771, forward strand.
CTGCGCAGCAGGCGGACTGTGTGCGGTCGGTGATACCGGCCCCGGTGGCGGCCTGATCTTCTTAGCGAATAATGCGAACGATGGATCCTCGACATACCTCGAGGTCGCGCCTGCGAACTGGGTCGGGTCGACGCCTTCCTCATCGTTGGTGAATGCGACGCGCTACGTCTTCGCGCCGACGTCAACCGGTGACGGTGCTGATGCTCTCGCCCGCGGGTACCGCGGCGGAGGAAAGGCCGACTGGAGGCTTCCGACTGCGGACGAGATGAAAGCCGTGTGCCGGGCGGCCAACAACACTCTTCGCGCTGGCGCCGGCATGTGGGCGACCGATGCAACGAGGACCGGAAAGTCGACGATCTCGGTGAGTGGAGGGTGTAGGTCGGACGTTGCTGGAGGAAGTGAGGAAGGCGAGGTTCGTCCGGTGCGCACCAACAGCGTCTCCGCGGCCGTGCGTCAGGCCGCAATCGATTACTACGTGGCGAACCCGACAACGACGACGTCGACCACCACCACGACTCTGCCGCCAACGACGACAACGTCGTCGACCACCACAACCTCAACCACCACAACGTCGACCACCACAACGTCGACCACAACCACGACCATCAAGCCGACCACGACCACTGCGCGGCCGACCACAACGACAACCACGGTGCCTCTGGTGTTGTGCACCGATCTGCGCAATTGCACCGTCGGCCAGCAGGGGCCCGGTGGCGGCATCATCATCAAGCGAACCGGCGATTCGGCAGTGCCGATCTACCTCGAAATCGCCCGCGCCGGTTGGAGCACGGCTGGCGGCAAGGACCCGCTGGTCGACTCGGCCAGTGCGTCGAAGACGGCCACGGATTACCGCGGAGGCGGATTCTCCGACTGGCGTCTGCCGAACGCGTTCGACATCGAAGACATCTGCAAATTCGCGACCGGACAGTCTTCCTCGACGGTTTCGTATTGTGAGACGCCAACCAAGCGACTCGACCCGGCATTCGGCGATGGATCAGGAAGCGGTTTCGCGAGCTTCTACTGGTTCGGAACGAATCCGGTGCGGGATCAAATGGACTTCGCAACCGCACGACGTATGCAGCAATACAAAGACACCGCCTACGTGCGACCTGTCAGGCAGTGGTCTTACGTTCCGCCCACGACTACAACCACCATTCCCAAGTCGTGCAAGGACAACGGCGTGTGCAAGATCGGCGATATCAGCCCGACGGGTGGCCTCATCATCGACTTCTGGTTGAAGGGTGGCCAGCCGACGTACACCGAAGTCGCGCCGGCGAATTGGTTCATGTCGATCAAGCCGAACAACTGGAACGGTACGGATAATGATCCGTCGTTCGCCCGTGATGTCGCAATGACGAAAGTGAACGAGTATTCGAGCAATGTCGGCAAGCAGTGGCGGCTTCCGACGGATCGCGAGATGCGGGCCGCTTTCCTGTTCTTCGCGGACAATCCGACTTTCAGCGGTGACTGCCGCGCAAACTTCTCTTCTTGGCGTTCACTCTCAATTGATCAGCAGAAGTACCGTTTTGGTGGCGCGTCGTATTGGATTTGGTCGCAGAATCGTTCAGGCAAGTTCGACAACTTCAACTTTGCGACATCTGCTGCGTATTACGACGTCGCAGCGAACTGGATGAGCAACGTTCGACCGTTTGCAGAACGGCCGTATTACGGTGGCGGAAGCCCGGTCGCTGCCACGTGGCCGTACAAGTCGTGCGAATACCAGGCCATTCCGACAACCACCACGACGACACAGTTGGTGTCGTGTGCCGGTCGTGGGCCTTGCAGCATCGGTCAAATTGGCCCGAACGGAGGCGTCATCATCGGAATCACGCGAGGCGGCATGCCCGGTGACATCACCTACACCGAAATGCAGATTGCTACGCGCAAAGATTTCGACTGTCAGGGAACCAGCTGGGGTAATTCGTGTACGACCGGTCAGTACGACGACTTTGTAAGCACGCGAGGTCTGAACGGCATCTTCGACAACTATCCGACGGTGGCGGAACTGCAGACCGTTGCGAAGTCGCTGTATCTGAAGACCATATTGGGCATGCGCTCGTCTGGGAACTACTTTTCTAAAGATTCTCGCGACACGATGACCGTTGTCGGCGATGTGAACGCCGATGGCCTGAAGGACTTGGCCAAGTCGCTGAGCACCGTGGCCATCAAGATGGGCAAAGCGGTCAACATGGGCAATGGCACTGCGTCGGAGATGGAGTACGCCTACTTCCGCGGAGTAAACCGCTGGAGGTGCCAGTACTCGTGCATCGGTCGATGAGAACTTCGGGAACCACGGTCGTGTCGATCAGGGGTCGCGCCCGTCGAGTTGCACTCTGCGGGCTTCTCGTCGCCGTCGCGGCGTGCGGTGGTTCCGGTGGTGACTTGTCGGGGCCGGTGAAGAATGCCGCGACGCCGGCGGTGGGCGAGTCGGTGGGAAGTGGTTTGAAACCGGAGCGCGACGGGTTTGCTTTCCCCAACTTCGGCGCCGGTGTCAGTACCGAGGAACTAGACGGCGCGGACCTCGTCGCGATGTTCGGAGGTTCGGCCGAGGTGTGCAAGGGGGGAGTGGCAGACCCGTGTGTTCCCACAGCCGAGGCCGCCGTGTGGGCCCGCATGGTGAACCTGGCCCGTCAGTCGGGGCACTGCGAGGGTTTCGCAGTTCTCGCGGCCTCGCGTTTCGCGGCAAAAGAGCAGAAGGCGACCATCGAGTTGACCCAGGTTCCCGACGTGACGAACGGAATTATCCGGGCGTTCGCCACGCAGTATCTGCCGTCCGTTCAGGCGGAAACCGCCGATTGGTCGAAGAAGTCGCTTGCTGACAAGGTCGAGACACTGCGCGCCGACCTGAGCGACGGGAAGGCCGACTACAGCATCGGCGTGTACACGAAAGAAGGCGGCCACGCTGTGCTGCCATACGAGATCGAGTCCCTTGACGGCGGTGTATCCCGGATCGACGTGTATGACTCGAACTGGCCCGGCCAGAAGCGCTTCATCGACGTCGACGGCGAATCGTGGAAGTTCTCGTACTCGGGTACGGATCCGTCGAACGACCCCGACGCGTGGACGGGCTCTTCTGTCGACTTCGACATGACGTCGATGGAAAACCGTCTCAACGGTACGTGTCCGTTCTG
>CAYFNP010000061.1:0-7854 GCA_964344425.1 uncultured Bifidobacterium sp.
TGGCGATCGGTTGTTTGACCGAGATCGACGTGATGGCGACGATGCGGCCCCACTTTTGTTCGCGCATGTACGGCAACGCGACCTGACACATTCCGACCACCGACAGAAGACTCTGCTCGAGTGCCGACGGGTACTTTTCGATCGGCGTCTCGAGCGCTGTCCCCGGGGGCGGTCCACCGCCGTTCGTGACGAGGATGTCGACACCGCCCAGATGGTCGATGGCCTTGCGAACGAATTCCATCGCCGTTTCGTGGGTCGCGACATCGTGAACGATTCCGTGACACCCGTTGCCCACTCGTTCGGTTGCATCGTGCAGACGTTTCTCATCGCGACCGCAGATGACGACCCGCGCACCGTTGCGCGCGAGACTGATCGCCGTTGCGAGTCCGAGTCCGGCACTTCCCGCGGCAACAATCGCCCGCTTTCCTGCAATTCCCAAGTCCATGCGCCGACATTATTGGCTAACCTGACGTCATCGGGAGAACGACTCCCGATGGGGTGAAACAATGGAAAACCCGGCGATTGATCCGCGTCATCTCGACGCCATCGCCGACGCGGATCCCTATCCGTACTGGTACGACGACGCCGACGAGCCCGATGCGAACCCGACGCTGGTGCGCACCGAAAGCTGCGACCTCTGCATCGTCGGCGGCGGCTACACGGGCCTGTGGACGGCCATCATCGCAAAGGAACGCGACCCCTCGCGCGACGTCATCCTGATCGACGCCCACGAGGTGGGATCGGCCGCGAGTGGCCGCAACGGCGGATTCATGGAGGCGTCGCTCACGCACGGCATCGCCAATGCACAGCAGCGGTTCCCCGACGAAGTGCCGTTGCTCGAGGAACTCGGCCTGCAGAACCTGAACGAAATCGAGGCGGCTATCCGCCGCTACAACATCGACTGCGACTTCGAACGCACGGGCGTCATCGACGTTGCTACGACCGCGCATCCGACCAGTTACGCCGACGAAATGCGCGAGGACTTTCTGCAACTGCGCTCGCTCGGCCAGAGCGTCGAGTGGCTTGACCGCGATGCGATGCAGGCACAGGTCCACTCGCCCACCTACGTGGGTGGTCTGTGGCGCAAGGGGCGCGCGGCTCTCGTCGATCCCGCACGGTTGGCGTGGGGCCTGAAGCGCGTCGCCGAGTCGCTTGGCGTGCGCATCTTCGAGGATACGAAGGCAACGAAAATCGAACGCGACGGCGTCGGTGTGTTGATCGAAACGGCACTCGGCCGCGTTCGTGCGGGCAAGGTCGCACTGTGCACCAACGCCTACAAGCCGCTGTTGCACCGCCTGCGCCACTACATCGTCCCGGTGTACGACTACTGCATGGTCACTCAACCGTTGACCGAAGACCAACTCGAGTCGATCGGTTGGGAACTGCGTCAGGGAATCTCCGACATTCCGAACCAGTTCCACTACTACCGGCTCACCGCCGACAACCGCATCCTGTGGGGTGGCTACGACGCCGTGTACTACTTCCGAGGCAAGGTGAACACCGAACTCGAATCGCGACCCGAATCGTGGGCGCTCCTCTCGCGTCACTTCTTCGAGACGTTTCCACAACTCGAGGACGTGCGCTTTTCCCACATGTGGGGCGGCGCCATCGACACGTGCACGCGATTCAGCGTGTTTTGGGGTCGCGCGATGGGTGGCCGCGTTGCGTATGCACTCGGCTACACGGGTCTCGGCACGGGCGCCTCGCGCTTCGGTGGCGAGGTCATGCTCGACCTTCTCGATGGCCGGCGCACAAAGGCCACGTCGACCGAATTCGTGCGCGACAAGCCACTGCCGTTCCCGCCCGAGCCGTTCCGCTTCGTTGGCATTCAGGCGACGCGCTGGTCGCTGCAGCACGAGGACAAGACGGGCAAACGCAATCTCTGGCTTCGCGGGCTCGATCGACTGGGTCTCGGTTTCGACACGTAGGCTTTCGGCGATGGCCTACCTCCAGGGCTCGCCCGAATCCCCCGACGTCGTTCGCGATGCGCTCATCGCCCACGACTACCTCGTCGACGAAGGCCTGACGACCGCGGTCTACCTTGCGCTCAGCCTGCAACGACCCCTCCTTCTCGAAGGCGAAGCAGGTGTCGGCAAGACCGAACTCGCCAAGGTGATCGCCGAGGCCCGCGGCAGTGAACTCATCCGCCTGCAGTGCTACGAAGGCATCGACGCGGCGCAGGCCGTGTACGACTGGGACTACGCGCGCCAGTTGCTGCACCTGCGCGCTGCCGAAGCATCGGGTGAAGCCGCGGCCGCCGGAACCAGCAGCCTCGAATCGCAGTTGTACGGCGAGAAGTTTCTCCTGAAGCGCGCGTTGCTGCGCGCGATCGAACCCACCAACGGCCCGTCGCCGGTTCTTCTCATCGACGAAATCGACCGCGCCGACGACGAGTTCGAGGCGTACCTCCTCGAGGTGCTCTCCGACTTCCAGATCACCGTTCCCGAACTCGGCACGTTCCGCGCAACCACGCCGCCGGTCGTCATCCTCACCTCGAACCGAACACGTGACGTGCACGATGCGCTGAAGCGTCGCTGCCTGTACCACTGGGTCGAGCATCCGACGTTCGACCGCGAAGTCGCGATCGTGAAGTTGCGCGTGCCCGGCGTCGGTGTCTCCCTTGCCCGCCAAGTCGCGGGTGCCGTCGAGGCAATGCGCGCGCTGCAGTTGTACAAGCCGCCGGGAATCGCCGAGACCATCGACTGGGCCAGCGCGCTCGGTCGCCTTGGCGCAACCGAACTCAACGACGAACTCGTCGAAGCCACGCTCGGCACCGTCCTGAAGTACCGCGAAGACCACGAGCGCGTGCGCGAGACCGGCGTCGCCGCGCTCGTCAAGCAGGCACTCGAACGTGGCGCCTTCCACGGCTGACCTCACCGAACCCGAGGCGATGGCCGTTGCCTTCGCCCGTGTTCTTCGGCGCGCGGGCGTCGCCGCTCCCGTCGACAGCGTTGCCGCATTCGTCGACTCACTCGGTCGTCTCGGCATCGGCGATCGCAACCGCGTCTATTGGGCCGCGCGCGCAACGCTCGTGCGACGTCCCGAGGACTTCTCCACCTTCGACCGCGCATTCGCCGTCTTCTGGGAATCGCGCACGGCACCCGACGTCGACGTGCGAACCGAAACCGTGCGTGTCGCTCTGGCCACCGACGACGGCGAGGAAGCCGGCGACAACGGCAACGCGAACCAAAGCCCCGCCGACATCACGATCTCGCTGCGATGGTCGGCGGCCGAGGCCCTGCGCGAAAAGGACTTCGCCGACTACACCGATGACGAATTGCACCTCGCCCGCGAACTGATGTCGCGACTGCGCCTCGCCGGCCCACGCCGCCGCTCGTTGCGACTGCGCCAGGCGTCGGGTGTGCACACCGTGCCCGACCTGCGCCGAACCGTGCGCTCGTCGCTGCGCACCGGCGGCGAACCCGTTCGACGCCATTGGAAGCAACCCGACGAAAAGATGCGACGACTCGTCCTTCTGCTCGACATCTCGGGCTCGATGGAGCCGTACTCGCGTGCATTCCTCCGCTTCGTGCATGCAGCGGTCGCGGGCCGACGGCGCGTCGAGGCGTTCACGTTCGGAACGCGACTCACGCGTCTCACGAAGGAACTCTCGACACGCGACCCCGACACCGCGATCACTCGCGCGTCACAACAGGTCACCGACTGGAGCGGCGGCACGCGCCTTGGCGAATGCCTGCGAACCTTCAACGACGACTGGGGGGTCCGCGGTCTCGCCCGTGGCGCGATCGTCGTCGTTCTCTCCGACGGATGGGACCGCGGTGATGCCGAACTTTTGGGACGACAGATGGAGCGCCTGCACCGCGCATCGCACCGCACCATCTGGGTCAACCCACTCAAGGTGACGAAGGGTTATGCGCCGCTCGCCCGCGGCATGGCCGCCGCGCTTCCCCACGTCGACGACTTCGTCGAAGGTCACTCGATCGATGCCCTTGACCGTTTGTGCCGCGCCATCGCGCGCCTCGACTAGGGCCGTACACTTCACGACATGCGCGACCTTCTCCCCGAGTTCGCAGCCTGGCGCCGTGCCGGCGAGCGTTTCGCGGTTGCGCGCGTCGTCGACATCGAGGGTTCCGGTCCGCGCGAACCCGGCGCTGCGATGGCCGTGTCCGCGTCGGGTCAGGTCGTCGGTTCCGTCAGCGGAGGTTGCGTCGAAGGCGCCGTCGTCTCCGAGGCGCTCGCGATCCTCGCGGGCGAGGCCGCGCCACGCGTCGTCACCTTCGGTTACTCCGACGACGAGGCCTTCGCGGTCGGTCTCACCTGCGGCGGCACCATTCATCTCTTCATTCAGCCCGCCGACGCCCTCACGTCGAACGACGCAATCATCGACCTTCTCGACGCACGGTTGCGCTCGCACGAACCTGTTGCGCTTGCCACCGTCATCGACGGCCCCAATGCCGGTGCCAGCATGCTCGTTGCACCGGGCGAAGCCGCGCGCGGCAGTCTCGGCAATGCGGAACTCGACCGCATCGTGCAACGCGACGCGCTCGGTGAACTCGAAGCCGGCACCACCGGCGTGCGCCACTACGGACCCGAGGGCCAAACGACTCCCGAGGACCTGGTCGACGCGCCGACGGTCAAGGTGTTCGTCGAAAGCTTTGCGCCGGCGCCGCAGATGTGGATCTTCGGCGCAGTCGACTTCACCGCTGCACTCGCCCGCGTTGCCAAGGTCCTCGGCTACCGCGTCACGGTGTGCGACGCACGCGAGATCTTCGCAACGCGACGCCGGTTTCCCATGGCCGACAATGTCGTGGTGTCGTGGCCGGGCGACCTGTTCGCCGCCGAGGGAAAGAATCTCGGCCCGCGCGACGCGGTGTGCATTCTCACCCACGATGCAAAGTTCGACGTGCCCGCCGTCAAGGGCGCACTCGGCACGCGCGTCGGCTACATCGGCGTGATGGGCTCGCGCAAGACGCACGCCAAACGGCTCGAGCGTCTCGCCGAAGCCGGAGTCGACAACCCGACAGACCTCGCCCGATTGATGTCGCCGATCGGCCTCGACCTTGGCGCCCGTACGCCCGAGGAAACAGCGATTTCCATTTGCGCCGAGGTCATCGCGCGGCGCACCGGCCGCAATGCGCCGTCATTGCGCGACTCGTCGGGCCCCATCCACACGAACTGAACGGTTCGGATCAGCCGATACCGGGCGTGGGATTCGCGAAGCGCACGTTCGTTGCTTCCTTCCAATTGATCAGCCCCACACGAACGCCCATGTTCGGCCGCGCAGAGTGCAACACCACGTCGCCGACACCGAGATAGATCATCGTGTGACCCGGATACCCGACGATGTCGCCCGCCTTGGCCTCGGCCCGCGTCACCTCGCGGCTTGCGTCGAGTTGTCTGTCCGACTTCAACGGCAGCGTCACGCCCGCGGCACCCCATGCATACGCGACGAGTCCGGAGCAGTCGAGACCCTTGCTCGGGTTGGTCGAACCGAACAGGTAACCCGTGCCGAGGGTGGTGAGACCAACGAGGATCGCCTTTTGGTGCAGCAACGTCGCGTTCATCCACGTCGCCAACATTTCTGCCCGTGACACCATCGTGCGCGAGGCGACGATGTTCACGACCCCCGCAAGTGCCCATTGATAACGCACCGCGACGCGCGGATCCAGGGTCGTGCGCCATTCGTCGAACACCGCAAGGGCCTCGACTGCGCGGTCGCGCAACACGTCGTGGCGAGGCTGGGCGTCCTTTGTCAGCATGTCGGGCGACCGCCACGACGACTGGACGACGGCCGGCGGAACGATGACCGCGCCCTTCTTCGCCGACACCGGCGATGCAAACGGGCCGGCGGTCGCCGATGCCAAGAAAAGCACGGCGACAGCTGCCGCCATCCTTCGCACCGCTGAACGACCCCTCATCAGGACAAAACTACCGACGTCGGGTGGAGCCCATGGCCCAATTCGGGCAGGCTGTGAGGGTGAAGGTCGCCGTACTGCTTGCCGCCGGTGCCGGCTCGCGTTTCGCTGGCTCGACCCACAAACTTCTCGCCCAAATCGGTGGGGTTCGCGTCGTTGACCGCGCGGTCGGGGCCGTGCTCGCAGCCATCGATTCCGGGGCGCCGATCGACGCCGTCATCGTCGTCACCGGTGCGGTACCACTCGCCTTCGACGACCCGCGGGTGCGAACCGTGCACAACCCTGCGTGGGCCGATGGGCAGGCAACCTCGTTGCAAGCAGGAATCGATGAAGCCCGCGACCTCGGCGCCGAGGCGGTGGTCGTCGGCCTGGCAGACCAGCCGTTCGTCGACCCATCGGCCTGGACCGCGGTCGCGTCGTCGACCTCACCGATCGCCGTCGCGCAGTACGCGGACGACGCGACGACCCGGACGCCGGCCCTGTTGCGGCGGGAAACATGGGACCTACTGCCGACAACGGGCGACTTCGGCGCACGTCACCTCGTCTCCAGTCGCCCGGAACTCGTCGAGCAAGTACCCTGCTCGGGGTCCCCCGCTGACATCGACACCCCCGAGGATCTCGCCAAATGGAACCCCTGAACCACACCTTCACCGTGCCCGTCGCGATCGCCGAAGCATGGAACGTCCTCACCAACGTCGAGCGCATCGCGCCGTGCCTGCCCGGCGCGCAGTTGCAAGAGGTCGAAGGCGACACATACCGCGGCGTGGTCAAGGTCAAGGTTGGTCCCATCCAGGCGCAGTTCAAGGGTCAGGCATCTTTCGTCGAACGCGACGACGTGAACTACAAGGCCGTGTTGAAGGGCGAGGGTCGCGACACCACCGGCAAGGGCAATGCGTCGGCCATCATCACCGCGCAGCTCACGTCGACCGGCCCCGCTTCGACCAAGGTCGACGTCAACACCGATCTCTCCATCACGGGCAAGGTTGCCCAGTTCGGACGTGGCGCGCTGGCCGACGTCAGCGACAAGTTGCTTGCACAGTTCTCCGACAACCTGAACAACCTCATCGCATCGGAACCCGCCGTTGCAGCCCCGGCGGCGCAGCCCGCGGCATCGTCGACCCCCGACGCGCAGCCGACGGTTCGCAAGATCGACGCACCCGAAGCGGCACCGATCAACCTGCTCGAAACTGCCGGAGCACCGCTGCTCAAGCGCGCGCTCCCCGTCGTCGCCGGTGTGGCGGTTCTCGTCCTCATCCTCATCGCGATTCTCTGATCGAACGGTGATGGCCAGTCAGGCCGACATCGCCCGCGTCACCGAACTCCTCGGTCGCGCCCCACAGGGCGACTTCGAAGTTGTCGTACGTCGCACCGACGGCGATCCCGTCGTGGTGCGCAACAGTCCCCTGCTCGACGATGGAACACCGATGCCGACGCTCTACTGGCTCGTCGGTCGCGACGAGTACGCCGCCGTGTCGCGTCTCGAAGCCGCTGGCGGCGTTGACGCAGCCGAAGCCGACGTCGATCCCGAACGCCTGGCCGACGCGCACGCCACCTATGCAGCGTTGCGCAACGCCGCAATGCCCGCCAACCACACCGGACCCGCACCGAGCGCGGGCGTCGCGGGCACACGACGCGGTGTGAAGTGTCTGCACGCCCACTTCGCATGGTGGCTGGCCGGTGGCGACGACCCTGTCGGCGCCTGGGTGGCACAACGCATCGACTACGCCGCGGAACTGCGCCATGTCTGAACGTGTCGGCGTCGTCGACATCGGCAGCAACTCGGTGAAGTTGCTCGTCCTCGAAGGAAACGACACGTTGCACCGCGACAGCGTCGTCACCCGGCTCGGCAGCGGACTGACCGGCCGCGCGGGCAGCGGAACGCTGCTTGCGTCATCGGTCGATGCAACGCTGACGCGCCTCGGCGAAATCCGCGGATTGCTCGACTCGTACGGCGTCGGTGAAACGCACGCGGTGGCAA
>CAYFNP010000062.1:0-7827 GCA_964344425.1 uncultured Bifidobacterium sp.
GGCCGCGTCGCGCAGGTGACGTTCGAAGGTCGACCGCTCCTCGTCGACCGCGAGGGTACGAACGATGCATTGTTCGGTTGGGGCTGCTACCCGATGGTCCCGTGGGCCGGACGGCTCGGCCGTGGCCGCTTCCAGTTCCGACGTGACGTGGTGACGATGCCGATCAACTTCGGGGACCATGCGATGCACGGTCTCGGCTTGTCACACCCGTGGTCGATCGTCGCGTCGTCTGCCTCCTCACTCGTCGCCCGACTCGATCTCGGTGCGCTCGGCTGGCCATTCCCCTCGTGGTGCGAACAGCGCGTTTCACTCGGGCCCGATTCGGTGCACCTCGAGATGTCGGTGCACGGCGAGGTACGCGAGTTCCCCGCACAAGTCGGTTGGCACCCGTGGTTCAGACGACCCGAGCGGATCGAGTGCGGGTTCGATGCAATGTTCGTGCGCGATGCGACCGGCTTGACGACGAACGCCCGCGTGGTGCCAAGCCCGCCGCCGTGGGACGACTGCTTCACCGAGGTCCGCGAAGAACCCTCTCTCGTGGTCGACGGGGTGCGGGTCCAGCTTTCCAGTACGTGCCGCTACTGGGTTCTGTACACCGAACCGTCACATGCGGTGTGCATCGAACCGCAGTCGGGCCCACCGAATGCGTTCAACCTGTTCGGCGAATCCGAGCTCGACATCGTCGGACCCGGACGCACGCTGCAGCATTCCTTCGTCTGGCGTTTGTCGCGTTGATGGTCACGGTTCGCGCGACAGGATCGTGATTCTCACGCCGCGGAAGTTGCGGGTTTCTTCTTCGGTCCACCCGATTCGCCGATACCACTCACTCATGTCGTGGGTCCACAGGAACACGCGGGGCACCCGCGCCCGACGACAGAACTCGAGCGCCGATTTCAGCAGCACCGAGCCGATGCCCCGCCCGCGAAGATTCGGGTCGACGATCATCGCGGCGATCCATGGAGTGAAGTGGTCACAGTCGTCAAGGTCGTCGCGTTCGACCACCGAAACGGCACCAACGAGGTGGTCGTTGCGGAACGCGGCGAGCACCGTCGACCGTTCCCCCGGCTCGCCCAATATGTGGGGGCGGTAAAACTCGGTCCAGTCGGCATGGTCGAACGACGGGAACACCTCCCGGTAGTGCTCGATCTGCCAGCCGATGATCCGCTCGACGACGAGCCTGTCGACCGGAAGCTCGCTGATCACGACGCCGCCCTCCGGTGTACCCACGACGAAACATTATGGTTTGCCCCGAGGAGGCAATCGTGAAAGTTCCCCTGACAGTCGTCGACTTCCTGCGCCGCGCCGAACAGGTCTATGGAGAGCGTGTCGCACTTGTCGACGAGCCCGACCAGCCGGCGACGCCGTGGCCCACGATGACGTACGGCGACGTGGCGAAGCACGCTCGGGCAATCGCCTCGGGTCTCGATGCACTCGGCATCCCGCAGGGTGCGCGCGTCGCGATGGTCAGCCACAACTCGGCGCGTTTGTACACCGCATTCTTCGGTGTCAGCGGATACGGCCGGATCCTGGTCCCGATCAATTTCCGTCTCGTTGCAGAAGAGGTGAAGTACATCGTCGAACACAGCGGCGCCGATGTTCTGCTGGTCGACCCCGAACTCGAGGATGCTCTTTCGGGTGTGACGGCGCGCCACCGCTTCACGATCGGCGCGGGCGCCGACGGTGAACTGTTGCGGTTCGACACCGAACCCCGCCCGTGGCAACCGGACGAAGATGCGACCGCCACGATCAACTACACCAGCGGTACGACCGCGAGGCCCAAGGGCGTTCAGTTGACCCACCGGAACCTGTGGGTCAATGCGACGACGTTCGGATGGCAGATGGGGGTCAACGACCGTGACGTGTACCTGCACACGCTTCCCCAGTTCCACTGCAACGGTTGGGGCATGGTCTACGCGGTCACCGGTATGGGTGGCCGCCACATCATCCTGCGCAAGGTCGACGGTGCGGAGATTCTTCGGCGCGTCGAACAACACGGCGTCACCATGCTGTGTGGGGCGCCGGCCGTCGTCAACATGATTCTCGACGCGGCAGCGACGTGGAACGGACCGATCCCAGGTCGCGACCGTGTGCGCATCGTCGTCGCCGGAGCGCCACCACCCACGCGGACGATCGAGCGTGTCGAGACTGAACTCGGCTGGGAGTTCGCACAGATTTACGGTCTCACCGAAACTGCACCGCTTCTCACCATGAACCGTCGTCGCGAAGAATACGACGCGCTCAGTCCGGCGGAACGTGCCGCGCGTCTGGGCGCCGCGGGAGCACCTGCGATCGGGGTCGAAATCGCAGTCGACGGTTCGGGCGAGGTTCTCGCACGCAGCAACGTCGTGATGAACGGCTATTGGAATCAGCCCGAGGAAACGGCGAAGGCGATCGTCGACGGCTGGTTCCATACCGGTGACGGCGGCGTGCTCGGTGACGACCACTACCTGACCATCTCGGACCGCAAGAAGGACGTCATCATCTCGGGCGGCGAAAACGTCAGTTCGATCGAGGTCGAAGACGCGATCTTCTCGCACAACGACGTGGCGGAGGTTGCGGTGATCGGCGTGCCCGACGAGAAATGGGGTGAACTCGTGCTCGCCCTCGTGGTCAAGAGCCCGGGTTCTTCGCTCACCGAAGACGAATTGATCGCATACACGAAGACGAAGCTCGCCGGCTACAAGTGCCCGAAGCGCATCGAGTTCCGCGATGCACTCGCCAGAACGGCGACGGGCAAGTTGCAGAAGTTCAAGTTGCGCGAGGAGTTCTGGGCGGGCCGTGAAAGAAAGGTGAACTGACCATGTCGTACCGCGTCATCCAGTGGGGCACGGGCAACGTCGGACTCGCGTCATTGAAGACGGTCCTTGGTCACCCCGACTACGAACTCGTCGGTTGCTACGTCGCAACGCCGTCGAAGGCCGGCAGGGATGCGGGCGAGATCGCGGGGCTGGCTCCGTGCGGCGTACGAGCAACGAATGACATCGGCGAAATCCTGGCAATGGACGCCGATGTCGTACTGCACATGCCGTTGTCAGCCGCGCAGGTGAACGAAGACCCCGACAAGGACACCAAGGACATCTGCGATCTCCTGCGCAGCGGCAAGAACGTCATCACGACCGTCGGCTACGTGTACCCGAAGGCCTACGGAATCGACATCGTGACGCGTCTCGAAGAGGCCTGTCGTGCGGGCGGTAGTCGACTGCACGGAACGGGTGTCAACCCGGGCTTCATGGCCGAACTGATTCCACTCGTCTTCTCGTCGCACTGTTCGTCGATCACGTCGGTTCTCGTGCGCGAGCACTCGGACTTCTCTTTCTACCCTTCGCCGCAGATCATCTTCGATGTGATGGGGTTCTCGTTCGAACCCGAGCGGTACGAGGCACACACCGCTCGTTACCGAAAGTGGTTGAGCGGGCTGTTCGAAGAGAGCGTGTTGATGATTGCCGACGGCCTCGGGGTCGAACTCGACGAACTCACCGTGGAATCCGAGGTGGAACTCGCCACCGAAGACCTGACGATCGCCGCTGGTCCCGTGCCGCGCGGAACGGTTGCGGGTCAACGTTGGGAGTGGTGCGGGGTGGCCCACGGCAGGGACGTCGTCAGACTCGAAGCCATTTACAAGGCCCACAAGTCGGTCGCGCCCCAATGGCAGAGCCCGGCGTGGGTGTGCACCATCGAAGGCGAGCCGCGGCTGCACTTCGAGGCAAACAAGTGGACAACCAACGGTCTCGTCGGCACGGCAATGCGGGCAGTACACGCGATTCCCGCGGTCTGCGCGGCACCGGTCGGTATCAGAACGTTCCTCGACCTGCCACTCGTCGCCGGTCGCGGCGTCGTCACACACTGATCGGACCCGATCGCGTGTTCAGTGCATGGCCCGACTCACTGTGGGCCATCGAGCGTCACGAGCACGTTTCTTCACCCGTCGAAGACGGGTCACGCGCCGATGTCGTCATCGTCGGTGCCGGATACACGGGGCTCTGGTCGGCCATCTTGCTGAAGGAATTGCGTCGCGACCTCGACGTCGTGGTCGTCGATGCGGTGGCCCCCGGTTATGGCGCGAGCGGACGAAACGGTGGGTGGTGCAGCGGACTATTGCCCGTCGACGCGGCACAACTCACCTCGCTCCACGGCGCCGACGCGGCGCTCGCCATGCAGCGCGCGGCGATCGCAGCTGTCGGCGACGTCGGTCGCTACCTCGATGATCATCGAATCGCCTCCGATTGGGCGATGTCGGGCACGCTGACGGTTGCCACGAATCGCGCACAGCGTGACCGTGCCGTGGCATCGATCGCCGAATCCCGCACGTTCGGCCTGACGGACAACGACCTCCGCTGGCTCGACCCGGCCGAACTGGACCCACGGGTTCGGGTGAACGGCGCGCTCGGCGCAACGTTCTCCCCGCACTGCGCCGCGCTCCATCCGATGAAACTGGTCAATGGTCTCGTGGCCCGCGCCAATGCTCTCGGCGTTCGGTTCGCGCTCGGTCTTCGCGTGGGGTCGATCGACGACAACGGAATCTCCGGCGATTTCGGCAACGAACGCATCAGAATTCGCGCACCGTGGGTGGTGCGCGCGACCGAGGCGTACACACCTGCAATCGCGGGAAACCGACGCGCGATCGCTCCTCTTTATTCGTACATGGTCGCCACCGAGCCGTTGTCCGATGCACAGTGGTCGGACATCGGTTGGTCCGCTCGCGAGACGCTCGCCGAGGGACGGCACATGGTCACCTATGCGCAACGCACCGCCGACGGTCGTATTGCATTCGGTGGTCGTGGTGCCGGCTACCGCTTCGCGAGTCGTGTCACGTCCCGATTCGACGTCGACCCGCGCGTGCACCGCCGCATCATCGACACAATGCACTCGCTCTTTCCTTCGACTCGCGAGGTGAACATCACGCACCGCTGGGGTGGTCCGCTCGCGATGCCCCGCGACTGGCATCCCTCGGTCGTCATCGACCGTGCGTCCCGACGCATTCGGGCCGGTGGCTACGTCGGTGACGGCGTGGCGCTTGCCCATCTGGCGGGTCGCACGGTCGCCGCGGCGATCACCGGGTCAGATTCACCGGACCTTGGTCTCGCCTGGACGCGCCACGTGTCGCGGAACTGGGAGCCCGAGCCGCTGCGATGGGTGGGCATCAACGCGGCGCTGCGCCTGCCCGATCTGGCGGACGCGTTCGAACGGCGCACGGGACGTCCCGCCCGTCGGACGATCGCACTCATGGACCGCATCATGTGAGAAACGCATCGCGCGGGCTGTAGTTTTTCGGCCATGCACGACATCGTCATCTCCGGGGGAAAGATCGTCGACGGCACGGGAGCGCCCGCCTTCGACGGCGACATCGCAATCTCGAATGGCGTCATCACCCACGTCGGTGGTCACGTCGACGGTGATGCACGCCGCCGCATCGATGCCGAGGGCCGTGTCGTGACACCCGGCTGGGTCGATGTCCACACGCACTACGACGGCCAGGTCACGTGGGACGAGGAACTCGAACCGTCCGCAACCAACGGTGTGACGACGTTGGTCATGGGCAACTGCGGCGTCGGATTCGCACCTGTCCGGCCGGGACAGGAAGCGCCGCTCATCGAATTGATGGAGGGCGTCGAGGACATTCCGGGCAGTGCATTGACCGAGGGCATCCCGTGGGGTGAATGGGAAACGTTCCCCCAGTACCTCGACTACCTCGCGTCGCGGCGTTATTCGATCGATATCGGTACGCAGGTCGCCCACGGTGCGCTGCGCTTCTATGCCATGGGCCAACGAGGTGTCGACAACCTCGACGCGACACAGGACGACATTGCGACCATGGCCAATCTCGTCGGTGAAGCCGTCGAGGCCGGTGCCCTCGGATTCTCGACGTCGCGAACCATCGGTCACCGGTCCCTGTCGGGCCAGCCGGTACCGGGCACGTTCGCGGCCGTCGAGGAACTGTCCGCCATCGCGCGCGCCATGCCGCGCGGAGTATTCGAGGCCATTCCCGCCGGCACCGTCGGCGCTCTCGAGGCGCTCGGTGGTGAACGCGCAAAGCCGCTCGACGAAGTGTTGATGTTCGCCGAACTCTCCCGCAACAGCGGCCGTCCGGTCACGTTCACCACAATTCAGATCGCAGAAGACGTCGACCATTGGCGCGAGGTGCTCGAGACGGTGTCGTTCGAGAATTCACGCGGCGCCAAACTGCGTCCGCAGATCGCGCCACGCGCCGTCACCGTCATGACGAGCCTCGGCACGTACCACATGTTCATGCGCAAGGCGACGTACCTGCGCGACCTCGCCCACCTGCCGCTTGCCGAACGTGTTCGCGAGATGCGCAAGCCCGACGTCAAGGCCGCGGTGCTCGCCGACCGCAGCGTTCCCTCCGAGAACGCCGGCTCGATGCAGGCCGTCGTCGGCTTGTATGCACGTGCGCTCAGTGCCACCTTCCCGCTCACCTTCCCCATCAACTACGAGCCCGAACGCGACGAGTCGGTCGTCGGCCGCGCACGCAAGATGGGCGTCAGCGCCGAGTCGTTGATGTACGACCTGCTGCTCGAAGACGAAGGGCGCGCCTTCTATGCGATCTTCGGGTCGAACTTCGCGAAGGCCAACCTCGATGCCAGTCACGAAATGCTCTTGCACCCCGACACCGTGACCGGCCTGTCCGACGCCGGAGCCCACGTCAACTTCATCTGCGACTGTTCGATGCCGACCTTCCACCTCACGCATTGGGTTCGTGACCGCTCGCGCGGTCCGCGCGTCGGACTCGAGTTCGCCGTGAACAAGCTGTCGAAGAACAATGCCGACCTCTACGGCCTGACCGATCGCGGCTCGATCGAGGTCGGCAAGCGAGCCGACGTCAACGTCATCGACCTCGATGCACTGACCATTCGTCCGCCGTTCGTACGCCACGATCTTCCGGCCGGTGGCTCGCGCATCCTGCAGCCGTCGACCGGCTACACGGCAACAGTCGTCAACGGCGTCGTGACACGCTTCGACGACGCCGACACCGGTGAACGCCCGGGTCGACTCGTACGCAGCCGTTGACCGCGCCGAGCCGGCCGGTCATTGGATGAGTGTCAAGCCTCCGTCGACCACGAAGATCTGACCCGTCGCGTAACGCGTTCGCAAAAGCGCGACTGTTGCCTCGGCACAGTCCTCGGGCGTTCCCGAACGCTTGAGCGGAGCCATCTTGCTGACGGCCTCGTGCATCGGCCCCCAGTCCGAGGTCCACGGTGTCGCGATGAGACCGGGTGCCACCGCATTCACACGAACGGGCCAACAACTCTTTGCCATCAATTTCGTCATTTGATTCAGCGCGGCCTTCGTCATCGAGTAGGCCATGGAACTGCCGACTTGGCGCACACCGGCGATCGAGGTGATGTTGACGATGTTGCCGTCTTCAACCGTCTTCAGGTGGGGCACCGCCATCTTGCTCAGCCACCACGTGCCGTAAACGTTCACCTCGAACGTCTTCATGAAAATTTCGTCGGTCAGCGCGTCGAGGTCGTGGTGCGGCACCGGCGTGGTCCAGCCGGCGTTGTTGACGAGGATGTCGAGGTGACCGAATTTCGCAACGGTCGAGTCGATGAGGTTGCGGCACTGCTCCTTGTCCGCGATGTCGGCCCGCACGTACGTCGAATCGTTCGCAAGCGAAGCAGCCACTTTCTGGCCGGCCTCAACCGACGACGCAGAGTTCACGACGACGGTCGCACCCAGATCGGACAGTTGACGCGCGACGGCCTCGCCGATCCCGCTCGAAGAACCGGTGACGATCGCTACTTTTCCCGAGAATTCAGCCATGGCGAGACGTTACTGTCTCACCATGCAGTCGATCGTCGGCCACCT
>CAYFNP010000063.1:0-4604 GCA_964344425.1 uncultured Bifidobacterium sp.
TGCTCGAGCGCATCTCCAGCCGCATCGTGAACGAGGTTCCCGGCGTCAACCGCGTCGCCTACGACATCACCTCCAAGCCCCCGGGGACGATTGAGTGGGAGTGACCCCGGGGTTAGCCTCTTCCTTGTAGGCCGCACTTTTTGGGGTGGTCGTTCGAGGGGGTAAGGCCATGAAGATCCGTTCGGTGGTTGTTGCAAGTGTCGTCGCATTGGCTGGCGTGGTCGTTCCCATGTCGGCAACGAGTGCTGCCACCGGTGTGACGATCAAAGGAACCGCTGCGGGTGCGGCCAAGATTCTCGTGCTCACGGGTTCGGGTCGCGCGTACAAGGCTGACGTGGCGGCCAGCGGCGCATTCAGCGTCTCGGGAGTGCCGGCCGCGTCGGTCAAGAACTCGACGCTGCAGTTCGTCGACGCAACGGGCAAGTACCTGGGACCGGCGGTGTTGAAGGTGGTCAAGAGCGGGAAGAACTGGAAGGCCGTTCTCGGGCTGAAGGCACAGGCAAAAGGCACGCTCAATGTGGGCGTACTCAAGAATCAGACGGGCTGGTTCAAGGCCGTCAAGACAATCGCAGCCGGCTCGGCCGGAGTCACAGCGATCGACAAGTCCGGAAAACCCAAGGGTGCCGGCTTGGCAGGGCGCGTCAAGCTCGTGACCGCCAGCGTCGCAACCATGGCAACGCTCCGGAAACTCGCGGCGACGAAGTGTCCCGATGGAAGTCCCAAGGATGCGAATCTCAACGGCACCGAACAAGGTCAAGACCTCGACTGTGACAGCGTGCCGAACTCGATCGACGTCGACGACAATGGCAACGGTTCGCTTGACATTCTCGATCAAAAGACGAATGACAGCGACGACAAGGACAACTACACGGCCAGCATCGCCACCTACAGCGACATGAATGCGCCGATGACCGCGAAGCTCAACATCCATGCCGCCGATGCGGCAACGATCCTGAAGCAAGTGAAGTCGATCCTCGGCGCAGACGCAGATACGAGCATCGGCGGTCGCTTCCAGATCGCGGTGTTCCTCGGCGAGCAGAACATCGCCCGGCCACTCGGTGGTTCTCCGACCGAGGTGTGGGTGGAGTGCCCGGGTATCAAGTGGTGTGACGCCGCCACGGGTACGGCAATCGTGCACGCCAACTCCGAGATGCAGGCGAACCGCGCCGATGTCGAGGGCAAGAAATGGAACACATTCGCCAGCACCGACTTCACGTCCGGCAAAGGTGTCGCCGGCACGACGGGAAAGTCGAACGGCTTCTACAAGTTCGGCGAGGTTGCCAACGGAAACTCGCGCTGGGCGGTGTTCATGTCCCCGAACTACAGCGGCGACGACGTGTTGTCCGTCGTTCGCGCGAACGATGTCATCGTGATGCACGGAATGGTCAACGGTGCAGACGTCAACTTCCCGATCACCATCAGCCCCTTCTTCGTCACGACCCCGTACATCAAGTCCATCACCGCGACCGGTGTCGATGCGTTGAACACGAAGGCCAACATCGAAAGCGGCTACTTCGCGATCGGCGAGGACGGAAAGTTGGGTCTCAGTTTCTGGCGTCCGCAGCGCATGCTCCTCGAGGGGGAGACCGGCGAGACCGTGAACCCGTCGTTCAAATCGCAACACGGTCTGCACTACGGGCTCGTTCCGACGAGTGGTTACGTGAATGGAAAGTCGATCGCCGGCAACGAGGTCGAACTCGGCTGCGGCGGATCGGACGCACCGAAGGTGTACACGGGTCTCTCGGCCGGCCTCGAGGCCCAGACGCAGGCGTACGGCAAGGAGACCGAGGATCCGGCAACGGACTTCTGGCCGGTCTTCGACAACACCGCCGACGACTCGGCTGACAGTGAGATGTCACTCACGTTCGATTGGAAGACCTGTCTCACGACGCACAAGCCGGCAAACTTCGGTCCGAACAACCGGGCGTCGCTCGCGGGCAAGACGATCAGCCAGCTCCTCGGTTACACCTGGGAAGAGTTCATTGGAGATGCGCGGGCGTACCAGGACTTCAGCCTGACCGGCGTCGGATCGCCCTCAACCAACGGCTACAACCGCTCCGTTCTCACGTTCCGTCTCTACAGCCCGAAATGGAACGGACAGCCACCGAGTCAGAACAACAACTCGGGGTCGAGCAACAATTCGGGATCGAACAACAGCTCGGGGTCCAGCAACAATTCGGGATCGAACAACAGCTCGGGGTCCAGCAGTGGTTCGGGTTCCAGCAACAGCTCGGGGTCCGGCAGCAACTCTGGTTCGAACAACAGCTCCGGTGGTAGCAACAAATTCTCGTTCAAGGTGGTCATCAGCGCCGATTCCGACGCCACCGTCTCGATGACGGGCCTCGGTGGTTGCGACAACCGTCAACGCGGCGAGTCCTGCACCGGCGAAGCCACGACGGGTGGCACCGTGGTCCTTGCATCATCGGGTTCGAAGCTCGAACTGGTCAGCCAAACGTCGTCCGCAGTTTGCTCGGCGACGGACCAAAAGACCATTACCTGCCGACCAAGTGCGGCCGACCAAAACGTCACCGTCAAAGCCCTTTCAAACTGACCCAACGCATTCGTAACAAATCAGTAATCGAGATTTGGCTTGGCATTCAGCAGTCTCGATTGAGGACGCCTCGAGGTCGTATTAGTCTGATTTCACGAGGCGCTGTCGCGCCCTGAACCGGGGGTGGTTCTGTGAAAATTCGTTCGATCGTTCTCGCAAGTGTTGTCGCGTTGGCGGGTGTCGCAATTCCCATGTCGGCGACCAGCGCCGCCGCCGGCGTCACGGTCAAGGGCACCGCGCAGGGTGCAAGCAAGGTTCTCCTTCTGACGAAGAAGGGCCGCGCATACCGAGCCAACGTCGAGGCATCGGGTGCGTTCACCATCAACGGCGTGCCGGGAACATTGGTGAAGAACTCGACGCTGCAGTTCACCGACGCGACGAGCAAATACCTGGGCGTCGCGGTGCTGCGTGTTGTCAAGAGCGGCTCGAATTGGAAGTCGATCATTGGCTTGAAGAACCAAACGAAGGGCACCCTCAACGTCGGTGTCCTGAAGAACATGGGCGGCTGGTTCAAGGCCTCGAAGATCACGGGTGCGGGCACCGCCGGCGTGCGCGCAAAGGACAAGACGGGCAAGCCCAAGGGTGCCGGTCTCGCCGGCCGCGTGAAATTGGTGACCGCAAAAGTCGCAACGATGTCGACACTCCACAAACTCGCGGCGACCACGTGTCCCGACGGCAGCCCGAAGGACGCCGAAATCAACGGTACCGACACGGGCCAAGACCTCGACTGTGACAGCGTGCCGAACGCAATCGACGTCGACGACAACGGCAACGGGTCGCTCGACATCCTTGACCAGTCGACAAACAACCAAGACAACAAGGACAACTACACCGCGAGCATTGCGACATACAGCGACATGCGTGCGACGATGGCGTCGAAACTGAACACAAATGCACCCGGTGCGACACTCGCGTCGTTGACAACGAACATCTCGCGACTTCTCAGCGGTACCGACACGACGGGCGGCAACTTCCAGTTGGCGGTGTTCCTCGGTGACTGGACACTGCAGGCCGCGGCTGGATCACTTCCGGACTCGGTGTACATGGAATGTCCCGGCATCAAGTGGTGCGATGCGGCAACTGGCACGGCAAAGATCTACGGAAACTCTGAAATGAGCCAGATTCAGGGTGCCAAGGAAGCCGTCGACGGGAAGTTCTGGAACCTCTTTGCCAGTCAGGACTTCACAAAATCGGGTTTCCCGAAGAGCACAAGCGCCATCTACAACGGCATGTACAAGTTCAGCCAGAGCGGCCAGAACCGCTGGGCCGCGTTCCTCATGCCGAACTACAAGGAAGCCGACGTCCTCAGTGTCGTTCGTGCGAACGACGTCATGGTTCTTCACTCGATTGACGGCACCAACGATGTCTCGATTCCCGTGACCGTCAGTCCGTTCTTCGTCACGACGCCGTACCTGAAGTCGGTGACGGCTAACGGGGCAACGTTGACATCGACCGACTCCAACTTCGCCGCGGGGAACATCAAGATCGGTGAAGACGGGAAACTTGGCGTCGAATTCTGGCGTCCGCAGCGCATGAAGCTCGATGGTGAATCGGGTAACGCCGGCGACTTCTCGGCGCTCACTTCCCAGCACGGTCTGAACTACGGCCTGCAGATCACCGGTGGTTGGGTGAACAACAAGGAAGTCAAGCCGATGCCGGAAACCGGATGCGCCGGTGCCGACGTGTCGAAGTACTACTCGAGCAAGACCCTCGAGCTGTCGCAGCAGGCGTACGGCAATCCCAAGGAAGATCCGGCCTCCGACTTCTGGGCGCTGCTTGACAACACCTCCGATGATTCGGCCGACAACGCTCTCGACATGACACTCGACCTGAAGGGTTGCATGGAGAGCCACATCCCCGGCCACATCTCGGACAAGCAATACCCCGAGGCGGTTGGCAAGACGGTCGGCCAGATTGCCGGATTCACGTGGGCGGAATTCCTCGCCAAGAGCGACAACTACGTCACGATGTCACTGACGGGTGTTGGTTCACCGTCGACCAACGGTTACAACCGCTCGGTCCTTCAATTCAATCTCTATCCGCCGACGTGGAC
>CAYFNP010000063.1:4704-7772 GCA_964344425.1 uncultured Bifidobacterium sp.
GCACTCTTCGGTGCGGCGGTTCCTGCACCCGTCGATGCATCATCGGCGAACATCCAGAACCAGGTGAACGCGATCCTCGATGAACTCGACCGTCTCGAGGCGCAAATGGACGCGGCGTCCGAGCGCTACGCCGAGGCGATTTCGCTGCAGGATGACCTGAAGCAGCAGATCGTCGATGCCGAGGCGCGGGTCGCCCAGAAAGAGACAGAACTCGCCGGAATGCGCCGCGACCTGGTCAAGGTGGCCCAGCAGGCATTCATGAACGGCGGCCGCAGCAACAGCCTGACGTCGTTGCTCACCGACCCGGGTGGACTGAATGCCACCGTGCAGAAGGCACATTTGTTGGCGGTCGCCCTGAACTCGGGTGCCAACTCGACCGACGAGGTCGATGCGCTGGTCGAGGATCTTGCCCTCGAGAAGAAGGCGCTGGAGAAAAAGCAGAAGGCGGCCGAGAAGGCGGCAAACGCAGCAACGGCCGAGTTCAATTCGGCCGAGGACGTCGCGAACTCGTATCAGCGCAAGTTGAACAAGGCTCAGGCCGACCTGGGCGAGGCCTTGGCGGCCGAGCGTGCGCGGCGTGATGAGCTTGCACTGGCACGGTCGGCCGAGTTGGCGGCGAAGTACAAGGCCGAGGCTGCGAAGTACAAGGTCAAGTCACCGTCGTCGAAGGCAGGCGTCGCGGTTCAGGCCGCGCTGTCGCAGTTGGGTGTTCCGTACCAGTTCGCACGCAGCTCACCCGGCGTTGCATTCGACTGTTCGGGCCTGACGAAGTACGCATGGGGTCTTGCGGGCGTGTCGTTGCCGCACTACTCGAGAGCACAGTTCCAACTCGGCCCGCGCATTCCGATCCAGGCCATCCAACCCGGTGACCTCATCTTCAGCCGCACGCCAATCGGCCACGTTGCCATCTACATCGGCAACGGCAAGATGGTCCACGCCCCGCGCCGCGGCGACGTGGTCAAGGTTGGCGCCGTTCCGTGGGAACGAGTCGTCGGCATCACCCGACCGGGCTGAGCCGGCGGACGGCGTGCACAACTAGTCTCGTCGCGTGATCCACGAAGAGCGCGTGTCGCGCTGGCTCGAAGCAAACGTCGACGGTGTGTGTGCACCGTTCCGCTTCGACATGATCGCGGGTGGTCGGTCCAACATCACCTACAAGGTCACCGATGCCAACGGCCGTGCGTTCGTGTTGCGACGTCCTCCGACGGGTCACGTACTGGCGACCGCGCACGACATGGCGCGCGAGCACCGAATCATCTCGGCGGTCGGTACCACCAACGTGCCCGTTCCTCGGACGCTCGCGGTCTGCAACGACGTCAGCGTGAACGACGCGCCGTTCTACGTGATGAGTTTCGTGGACGGGGTGGTGCTCGACGGGCAGGCAAAGGCGAAGGACGTTTCGTCGTCGACGCGTCGCGCACTGTCGGAACACCTGATCGACGTGTTGGTCTCGCTGCACGGCGTCGACGTCGATGCGGTCGGCCTGGGTGACCTCGCCAAGCGCGATGCATATATCGAACGCCAGATCAAACGGTGGAGCACTCAGTGGGCAAATTCGAAGCAGCGCGAACTGCCCGAGATCGACGAAGTCGAACGCCTGCTGCGCGAACGAATTCCACAGCAAAAGGGAACGGTCATCGCCCACGGCGACTATCGGTTCGGCAACTGTCTCGCCGACACCGCGAACGGTCGCATCGCGGCGGTACTCGATTGGGAACTGTGCACCCTCGGCGATCCGATGGCCGACATCGGGTATCTCGGCGTGTACTGGAGCGACCCGGGAACTCCGGCCCGTCGCGAGAACGACCCGTCGGGTCTCGACGGTTTTCCGACCTACCGCGAGCTGGTCGACATGTATTCGGCGAAGTCGGGCCGTGACTGTTCGCAGATCGGGTACTACGTCGCGTTCTCCTCGTGGCGTCTCGCCGTCATCAGCGAGGGCGTGTATGCCCGCTACGTCCACGGCGCAATGGGCAAGCAGGACTTCGACCCGACACCTCTGCGCCGTGGTGTAGAACTGCTCGTCGAGGCCGCACTCACGGCACTCAAATCCGGCGTGTAGTCAGGGGGAAACATGGGTCGCGGTGTGGTGACGGAACTCGATGGTTGGCAACGCGGTGAATTCAGTGCCGCGGGCTTCACGCACACGACGTACCGCAAGGGCAGCGGGCCTGCGGTCGTGGTGGTGCACGAAATCCCCGGCATCACGCCGGCAGTGCAGCGGTTCGCCGAGGAAGTCGTCGCCGCGGGTTTCACCGTCGTCATGCCACTGCTGGTCGGCGAGGTCGGCCGCGAGGTGTCGCAGGGTTACCTGATGAGTTCGATGTCGAAGATCTGCGTCTCGCGCGAATTCACGACGATGGCGCTGCGCAAGACATCGCCCGTCATCGGTTATCTGCGTGCACTTGCCCGCAGTCTGCACGGCGAACTCGGCGGGCCTGGTGTCGGTGCAATCGGCATGTGCTTCAGCGGAGGGTTCGCACTCGGCATGATGCTCGACGACTTCATGGTTGCACCTGTGCTGTCGCAGCCGTCGCTTCCGTTCGCGATGGGTGGTGCGCGTGCGGCCGATCTCAACCTGTCGCCCGACGACACGATCGTCATTGCCAACCGCGCGGCAGCCGGTTGTCAGGTTCTCGGCCTTCGCTTCACTGGCGACAAGTTGGTCGGCGACAGGTTCACGTCGCTGCGAACGTTGCTGGGTGACGCCTTCGTTGCAGTCGAGTTCCCGTCATCGAAGAAGTCGGACCACTCGGTTCTCACCGAGCAGCGTCAGGACGAGGGTGTGGCGCGGGTTCTCGGATTCCTGCGCGAGAAGTTGCTTACGCCAGCGCCTTGACCGCCATGTCCTTGGCGGTCTTGTAGTCGGCCTTGCCGTTCGGTGCACGCGGAACGGTGGCAACGAACACGACACGCTTCGGCGCCTTGTAACCGGCCAATTGATTCTTCACACCGCTGATGACCGTGGCTTCGTCGACGGACTGACCCGGAGCGAGCGACGCGACCGCGGTAACTGCCTGGCCGAATTTCTCGTCCTCGATACCGACCACCAGACAGTCCTGCACACC
>CAYFNP010000064.1:0-7702 GCA_964344425.1 uncultured Bifidobacterium sp.
TCGTGAAGTCCGGCGGCCCGGAACTGGCCGACGAGCTGGAAAAGTCCGGCTACGCAGCCTTTCAATAGGTGTCTTTGAGGTTGGGCCGCGCCTGAACGCCCCGTGTGGCGGGGCTCCGCTCGATTTTGAGTCCCCTAACGGACGTTAGGTAGTGTGACGACCGCCACCCGCTCGGGGGCTTCCAGATCCAAACAGGGGGAAACACATGACCAGAGGAATCGTCTCTCGTCGCGGGCTTCGAAAGGCGGGTGTCGTACTGGTTGCGATGTCCATCGCGTTCGCAGCGTGCGGTGACGACAAGAACAGTTCGGGTGGGTCAGCAGACACCACCGCAACCGCCGATACGACTGCGACAGCAGACACGACGGCAACTGCCGACACGACGGCAACCGCCGACACCACCGCTGCGACCGACATCGTCGCGGAGGCCAAGCGCATCACGGACCTTGCCAAGTCCGGACTCGTCTGGGCGGCGCAGGATTCCGACGTCGCATCGGCTGACATCGTCGCGCAAACCGCGTGGCAGGGTCCGACCGAGGCCGTCACCAAGGCCGAAGCCGGCAAGTCTGTCAGCGTCGTCATCTGCGCACCGGGCACGGCTTGCGAAGTCGCAGGCAACTACGTCGTCGAAGCCGCCAAGCTTCTTGGATGGAAGGCCGAAATCGTTCCCGGCGCCGGCACTCCCGACAGCTTCAACACCGCGTTCGCATCGGCAATCGCGAAGAAGCCCGACGCGATCATCGGCATCGCGGTTCCCGACCTCGCCGTTGGCGCGCAGCTCGCCGAAGCGAAGAAGGCGGGAATCGTCACCGTGTCGATCGCGGACGTTCCCACCGCCACCAACGCGGACAGCCCGTATGACGCCTATGTGTCGTACCGCATGCCGCTCATGCATCAGGTGCTCGCGTACTCGGTCATCGCCGATACCGAAGGTGCTGCAAACGTGATTCTGATCAACGACTCGGCGTTCCCGAACCTCGTGACCAGCAACGAGCAGTTCACAAAGGTGATGGCCGGTTGCAGTGGCTGCAAGGTCACGCAAGTCGATTGGCAGATCACCGACGCGCTCGACCCTGTGAAGGCAGACGCAGCAATCACTGCCGCGCTTCAGGCGAACCCCGACGCGAACTACGTCGTGCTGCCGTACTCGATCGGATTCCCGTCCGTCATCGAAGCGGTCCGCAAGGCGGGCAAGTCGGATTCGGTCAAGGTCGTCACGAAGGACGGTGACGCAGTCGGCCTCGGCGCCGTTGCGAAGGGCGACAGCCCCTTCAACGCGGGCGTCGGTCTCGACTGGGTGGCCTATGCCGGTATTGACCAGGTTGCACGCGGCCTTGCAGGCCAGGCGTACGTCGGCGCGGAACAGACCGGCCTTGGCGTCCACCTGTGGAGCAAGGACGACACCGCGTCGGACGGCAGCTCCGACTACACCAAGTGGGTCGACTTCAAGTCCGAGTACAAGAAGCTCTGGGGCCTGGGCTGATCGTCCGGTAACCCAGAGGTATTGATTCAGTCCGATGCGACGGTGTCACCAATGACCGAAGATTCCCATGCCAGGTCCGCTTCAAGCGTGGCTCTGGATATTCGTGGGCTTCGGAAGGTTTACGGTGGCACCGTCGCACTCGGCGGCGTCGACTTCATCGTCCAGTCGGGAGAGATTCACGCTCTGCTCGGTGAGAATGGAGCCGGCAAATCGACTCTCGTGAAGTTGCTCGCGGGAATCGAACCGAAAGACGGCGGGTCGATATCTGTCGGGGGAGTACCACTGCCGGACAGTCATGGGCCTCGCGACGTCGACTACGCCGGTGTCGCTTTCATTCATCAACAAATCGGTCTTGTCGGCGACATGACGGTCGCCGAGAATATTGCTTTGTTGTCGGGCTATCCGAAACGTCGCGGTCTCATTGACTGGAATGCAATCGAGAAAGTCGCCGCGCGTGCGCTCGAGCGAATGCAGGTGGACATCGACCCAAACGAAACGGTGGCGAACCTCCCTGTTTCGGCCCAGGCAGTGGTTGCGATCGCCCGTGCGTTGGCGAGAGACAGCAAGTTGCTGATTCTCGATGAACCAACCGCGACGTTGACGGTTGGTGAAGTCGGCACGTTGTTCGGCATCCTGCGGAGGCTGCGCGACGAAGGAGTGGGAATCGTCCTGATCTCGCACAGGCTCGACGAAGTGCGAGCGCTCTGCGATCGGGTCACTGTCCTTCGTGACGGCGAAGTTGTCGGAACAGCCGCCATGAACGACATCAGCGATGCCGAAGTAGTCGAACTGATCGTCGGGCGAGAAGTTTCAGCGACGACCAGATCCGCCGCGGCGAGCGGTGAGGCCTTCCTGCAGTTTTCCAACGTCACTAGCCGTTCACTGCGAGGCATCAATGTGCGCCTCAATCGCGGCGAGGTCGTCGGAATCACCGGTCTCGGCGGGTCGGGCCACGCGGAATTCGGGGCTTTGCTTTTCGGCCTGACGCCCGTCGTGGCTGGTTCGATCTCGATCGGAGCAGACGAGTTTCGCCCCGAGAGCCCCAGCGAGGCGATCAGACGCGGCGTGGGCTTCGTGCCGGGCGACCGCAATGGAGAGGGAGCCGCCGTTGAACTCTCCCTGCGTGAGAATCTCTATTTGAACCCAGTCGGTCATGCCTTCGTACCGTCGAAACGCACGAGTGAGGTACGGCGGGCGCGCGTCACTCTCGAACGGTTCGACGTACGACCGCCGGAACCCGAGGCAGTGTTTTCGACGCTGTCGGGCGGAAATGCGCAAAAGGTCCTGCTGGCACGGTGGCTCGCCGAGCGACCCGAAATCCTCGTTCTCAACGATCCGACCGCTGCGGTGGACATCGGCGCACGCCGCGAAATCCACCGCATGCTGCGTGAGGCCGCGTCGAGCGGTTCCTTGGTCGTCGTCATCACGTCGGACATGGAAGAAGTTGAACAGGTGTGTGATCGTGCTCTCGTGTGCCGCGGTGGCCACGTCGTGGCCGATCTGCCGGCCGACAGAATTTCGGTCAGCGAACTAACGAGGTACTCATATGAAGCCGCATGACCAAACCGAAGCAGATCGGGACGCGGTTGGTACCGCAGTTGCCCAATTCGGCAAGTACGGAATCCTCATCCTTCTCGTCGCGTTGCTGGCATTGTTCTCGGCTCTCAAGCCCGAGAGCTTCGCCACGTTCAACAACTTCCGCGCGATCCTCGACAACCAGACGATCGTTGTTCTCCTCGCCTTTGCGGCAATGACGCCATTGATCGTTGGTCAATTCGACCTGTCGATCGCGTCGGTTCTCTCGCTCAGCCATATTTTCGTCGTCGGATTCATCGGCAAGAGTCACATCAGCGTCCCACTCGCCGTCATCCTCACCCTTGCACTTTCGCTCGTGTACGGGCTCGTCAACGCAGTGGTCGTCGTGAAGTTCAAGGTCGATGCATTCGTCGCGACGCTCGCGACCGGGAGTGTCATCGGTGGTATCGGTCTGTGGTACACGGATGGAAAGACCCTCTACAACCCCGTGCCGAGCTCGTTCACCGATATCGCGCGCGGGCGGCCCTTCGGGATCCCGGCAACCGCCATCTACGTCCTCATCGTCGCTGTCATTCTTTGGATCGTGCTGTCCAACCTGCCAGTTGGTCGTCGCATGTATGCCACCGGTGGCAATCGGCGGGCGGCACAACTGACTGGTATCAGGACCGACCGTTATGTCATGGCGGCGTTCGTCGTATCGTCGTTCTTGGCCGGTATCGCGGGGGTCATTCTCGGGTCCCGTCTCGGCACTGCATCGCCGGCAACGGGCTCGACGTTGCTGTTGCCGGCGTTCGCGGGTGCATTCCTCGGCGCAACGACCATCCGACCGGGAAGATTCAACGTGGTGGGTACGGTTGTTGCCGTCTATGCGCTGTCGATAGCAATCTCCGGCCTGCAGCAACTTGGCGCACCGGTTTGGTTCGAACCGGTGTTCAACGGATCGGCGCTCGCAATCTCGGTTGCCCTTTCGGGCTGGGCCGTTCGGTTGCGGGCCGAGAGGGCAAAGTCGCGTCAACTCAAACTCTTGGGAGGGGAGTAACTCCGCCGTCATTCCCGAATCTCGCCGAGGCCTGGATCGGTAGATCTCTCATCAATTGGGTGTACCAACTAGTGCTCGGAACTCAGCAAGTCAATCAACAAACAGAATCAAGAAAAGAGGACCAACGTGGACCTGAATGAAATCATGTCAACCAACAACACGTGCCGTTTCTACAAAAAGGATCCGGTACCCGACGAAATGTTGCTCGATGCTATGACCGTCGCGCGGTTCGGCCCGCAGGGTGGAAATCGCCAGCCGGTGCGCTTCATCGTGGTCAAAGACCCCGCGAAGAAGAAGCAGCTTGCCGAGTGGTACAACGTCCCGTGGAAGGCCTACATGGCGTCCGCGAGTGAGGGAGAGACGCGAATCGGTGGCGCATGGAAGGTCGTCGAAAACGCCGACAAGTTTGCCGATCACCTCCACGAAGTGCCTGCGATCGTTGTCGTCTGTGCGCGCATGGAGGACCTCCACCCGACCGATCACGAGCTCGGACGCTTGAGCGTCGTCGGTGGTTGCTCGATCTATCCGACCGTGCAGAACTTCCTGCTGAAGTGCCGTGAAAAGGGATTGGGTACGTCGCTGACGACCCTGCTCTGCATCTTCGAGCCACAGGTCAAGGAACTTCTCGGAATTCCCGACGAGTACATCACCGCCGCGCACATCGCTGTTGGTTGGCCCGAGAAGCCGTTCCCGAAGAAGCTGAACCGTATGCCCGTGGGCGAGATGGCCTTCGTCGACTCGTTCGGCAAGGTCTTCCCCGGGGCCAAGTAAGTCCCTGTCCGCAACCGGCACATTCGAAACGTCGAAAGGAGTACGCGATGTCCAAGGATCATGAAGGGGCCGACGAGAGCACGACAATCTCGGGAATTCCCCTGAAGGTTGCGTACGGACCGAGCGACGTCTCGGGTGAGTCGGTATCCGACCGTCTCCCGGGGGAGGCGCCGTACCTTCGCGGCGCCTTCCCTGAGGGGTACCGCTCCAAGCCCTGGCGCATTTTCCAGTTGTCGGGTTTCGGAAACCCCGAGGACGAGGGTGAACGAATCCGTTACCTCCTCGAAAAGGGGGAGACGGGGTTCATCATGGAGCACGATCGCATGACGGCGGATCATCTCTATGACGTCGACCACCCGGATGTGGTCGCACGAAGCGAGGACGTCGGGCTTTCCGGTGCTGTTCAGCTGTCGGCTCGTGACACCGCCCTCGTTCTCGAGGGGATCGACCAAACGAAGTATTACGCGCATCCCGGTGGTGCGGTCGTGCAGCACGCACCCTTTGCACTTGCTGCGTATTGGACGGTTGCCCGGCGCCGCGGGGTCGACATCTCGCGTTTGACGGGCACTGGGCAGAGTGATTACTTCCTCACGTATCTCGGGTGTATCCCCAAGCAGCAGATCCCCGCACGTGATGGCTTGAAGATCAACTGCGACATCGTCGACTTCTGTCACAAGTACGTACCGAAGTGGGTCCCGATTTCGATCGCGGGTTACAACGGCGCCGACACAGGTTTGAACGCATACCAAGAACTCGGCTCGGTCTTTGCCTGCGCGATCGAGCACCTCGACGAGACCATTCGCAGGGGCAGCCTGCCGGTGGAAGAAATTGCGCGGAGCCTCGGTGGCGTCAACTTTCGCGTCGGTATGGACTTCATGGAGGACATCGCCAAACTGCGAGTCGCCCGAAAGATGTGGCACGACCTCCTTGTCACGCGATACGGGGTCACCGATCCACGGGCGTTGAAGCTACGGATCCACGTCGTGACCGCCGGTTCGTCGATGACTTACCAAGAACCGATGAACAACATCGTGCGCGGAACCCTCATGGCCCTCGCGTCGATCCTCGGTGGGGTGCAGTCGCTTGGTGTGAGCGGATACGACGAGGCTCTTTCGATCCCGTCTGAAGAGGCACACCACATGAGTGTCCGAATCCAACAAATACTGATGCACGAAACGAACCTGACGAAGGTGGTCGACCCTCTCGGCGGTTCTTACTACCTCGAGTCCCTCTGCGAGGATCTCGAGGGTCGGGCACTCGAATTCCTTGCGGAAATCGAATCTCAGGGTGGATTCATTTCGACCCTCGATTCGGGCTGGTTGCATGGCTGTGCAACCGAAAACCAGTTCAAGCTGGAACATTCGCTCCTGACCGGTGAGCGAGAACTCGTCGCGGTCAACGTCCACGAGGGCGAAGGAGATCCATTCGGAGTCGATGGGTTCCAGGGGGCGAGCGATGCATTCGAACGTGCGACGGCGAGATTGGCTGATCTGCGTCGTAGTCGTGACGGCAGGGGTGCGGTCAGTGCTTTGCAGGAACTTGAGAGTTCGTGTCGGCGCGGGGACAACATCATGCCCGCGATGATGTCGGCGGTCGGCGCAGATGCCTCGCTCGGTGAAATCGGGTCGGTCATGAGGGAGGTGTACGGAGATTGGAAGGTTCCGATCAGTTTCTGAAGCCTTCGGACGGTGAGACACTTCGACTCGGCGGAGCGGGGGTCAGAGTTCTCGTTGCCAAGACCAGTCTGGATGGTCATTGGCGCGGGGTCTCGGTCGTCGCGCGCTCACTTCGTGACGCTGGGTTCGAGGTCATCCTCCTCGGAATGGTGACCGGTGACGAAATTGCACGTGCCGCAATCGATGAAGATGCCGACCTCGTTGGCTTGAATATCGGTGGGCGTATCGAAGTGGCCGAGCGCATTGTTGCCACTCTGCGAACGGCCGGCTACGACGGTCCCGTCTTTGCGGGTGGCACCATCCCCCCATACGCCATCAGAAAACTCAACGAGTTGGGCGTCGAATGTTTTCCGCCGGGTTCGTCCCTTCAATCGATCGTCGATGCCGCTACCCGACTGACCGCCGCTTCGGAGGGAAGATGAGCCAGACCACGGAGCTGGTCGTCACCGACGACGGTGCAACCCGATCCGAGCGAGCGAACGAAATCCTCGCGGTCGCTGCACGACTCTTCTTCGAAAAGGATTACAACTCGGTCGGAATGAGAAGCATCGCGAGCGCCGCGGGTGTTCGCGGGGCGTCGCTTTATCACCATTTCAAGTCGAAAGAAGAGATGCTGTACCGCATCGTTCTCGAGGTGACACGCGACTACATCTACGACCACCTTCCCGTACTCGACAGCCCCTCACCGCACGCGTCAAGGCTCCGTGAGCTTGTGAGACAGCACGTGACCTACTTCTGGGCACACCGTTACGGCATGAGCGTCGGCCTTCGCGAGATGCACAATCTGACGCCCGACCACTTCGCAGAGGTGCAGGTCCATCGACTTCTCTACCAGCGCCGCATCCAAGAGTTTGTTTCCGATGGTGTTCGCGCCGGCGAGTTCACCAGCGACGATCCGGGACTCGCCGGTATAGCGATTCTCGACATGATGAACGGAATCAACGACTGGTTCAAAGCCAGTGGCCGACTCGGAATCGATGAAGTTGCAGAACGATACGGACAGCTTGTCCTCAGGACCGTAGGAGCGAAATGAACGGAACAATCGGAATCGACCACCCCGCACGACGCGCAACGTTGGGGGACCAGCTACGCCGTCACGCCCAGCACCATCCGGGCAAGGCTGCAGTCGTCTTCTATCGACCCGATGGGTCCCGCGAAGAGGTCTCGTACTCCGAGTTGAATCGAAGGGCGAACGCA
>CAYFNP010000065.1:0-7620 GCA_964344425.1 uncultured Bifidobacterium sp.
AGGTCTCGCCGAAGGTCACGACCATCGGTTTCGCCGACATTCCACAGGCCCTCGACGACCTGCGCCACCACCGCACGACGGGCCGCCTCGTCGCATCCTCATGAACTGTGACGTCCGATAACGCGGCGCGCTCGCGACTCGTCACGGTACGCTCGGGGTCCCGCACCAGGGCGTTTAGCTCAGTTGGTTAGAGCATCTCCCTTACAAGGAGAGGGTCGGGGGTTCGAGTCCCTCAACGCCCACCCTTCAGTCGACGACGAAGTCGACGCCGCAGAGCGTGAAGCGTTTGGCACGATGCGATGCTTCTGTCGCTGACAGCCGGACCGAAGCGAGGCATTCGGCAGCTCGATTGAGGTGGGCAAACTCGGCTGCGCAATCGATGCCGAGCTGTTGCCACCGGGTTGCGAGGCGTTGCGGGTCGGGAGATGTGAGCGTGAATCCGACGATGGAGGACGCGACGGTTGACGTGGGCGCGCTGCGCCAAGTGGGTCCGCCCCAGCGCCAGTCGCCGACTGCTGCGGGTTGGTCGAGTGAGACGAGTGTTCCGCCGGTGTCCTTGGGGTGAAGATGTCGACCGCGAATATCCGGAAAGTCGCCCCGCCAGACGGTGCGCACCCCATGCGATGCCATGTGGTTCATTCGCACATCGAGATCGTCGACCTCGAAGATCGCCATGTAGCCGCAGTCGCCGCCCATTCGGTCGAGGAGTCGGCCCGCGGTCGTGTCATCCCGCTTGGGTGAGACGATCTCAAGGAATTGGTCGCCGATACGGAAGAGTGCGTTGTGCAGTCCGAATTCTGCGACTCCCGGGTCACGGAAACACACGTCAACGTCGAGGTTCCGCCGCACGTCGTCGATGGCGCTGTCGAGATTGCGGGCCACGAGTGCGATCTGCCGAAGACGGATCATGCGGTAAAACCCTAGACCCCATATCATCGGCGGAATGGCGACCCTGACTGTTGATTTTGCGAAAGCCACACCGAACGAACCGGCACTGATCGACGAAGATCGGACCGTCACGTGGGGACAACTCGACGAGCGGGTGAACAGGTTGGTGAACGGTCTGCGGGCCCGTGGTCTGGCCACCGGCGACACGGTGGCGATCGTCGCGGGCAACCAGTGCGAGTGGTTTGAATTGGCCCAGGCGTGTGCCCACGCCGGTTGGACCTACGTGCCGGTGAACTGGCACTGGGTGGCCGACGAGTTGGCCTATGTGTTTGCCGACGCCGAGGCAAAGGCGGTCTTTGTTGACAAGCGGTTCGAGGCGACCGTGGCTGAGGCTTTGCGCGACCCGCGCGGTGCGGGCGTGAAGTCGGTGGTGGGTCTTCGTTGTGACGCATCCGCTGCCGTTGCGGGAGATTCGCGCTACGTGCATTACGAAGACGTCATTGCCTCGGGTGAAAACAGCGAGCCGACCGATCAGGCCCTGGGTGGACCGATGTTCTACACATCGGGAACAACAGGTCGGCCGAAGGGTGTCCGTGGCGCACTGTCGGGCGGCATGGCGTTGACGCCAGACATCATGAAGTTGATCGCTGCCGGTTTCGGCAACTGGTTGCCCGTGCCCGGCAGGACGCTGCTGTGCGGCCCGTTCTACCACTCGGCCCAGTGGGCGTTTTCGTTCCTGCCGATGGTGGGTGGGTCGGCCGTCGTCATGCAGCACAAGTACGACTCGGCGGGTGCGTTGCGGCTGATCGACGAGCATGCGTGCACGAACGTGCACCTTGTGCCGACGCAGATGAAGCGCATGCTCGACCTGCCCGACGCTGTGAAGTCGAGCTTCGACGGGTCGTCGTTGATTGCGGTGTGGCACGGCGCGGCACCGTGTCCGCCGGCCGTCAAGCGTGGCCTCATCGACTGGTGGGGTCCGAAGATCACCGAGTACTACGGCAGCACCGAAGGATCGGTCATCTCGATCATCTCGTCCGAGGACTGGGTGCGCAAGGGCGGCAGCGTCGGAAAGCCGTTGGACAACTTCGAGGTGTTGGTCGTCGACGATGCGGGGAACCGTATGGCTCAGGGTGCCGAGGGCACGCTGTATTTCCGCAACAAGATGGGGACCGACTTCTCGTACCACAACGACGAAGAGAAGACGAAGGCCGCGCACCTCGAGCCGGGTGTTTTCACCACCGGTGATGTCGGCTACATCGACACCGAGGGGTTCCTGTGGCTGTCCGACCGCAAGATCGACATGATCATCAGCGGAGGCGTGAACATCTATCCGGCCGAGATCGAGGGCGTTCTCGCCGTGCATCCGTCGGTCGAAGACGTCGCCGTCATCGGTGTGCCCGACGAAGAATTCGGCGAAAGCGTGAAGGCGATCGTTCAGGTGGCCGAAGGGTCGAGTGCATCCGAAGCCTTGGCCCAGGAATTGATCGCTCACTGCCGAAAACTTCTTGCCGGCTACAAAGCACCTCGATCCGTCGACTTTGTGGACACGATTCCGCGAACCGGGACCGGAAAAATACAAAAAGCACCGCTGCGCGCGAAGTATTGGGAAGGAAAGTCGCGCAAGATCTAGGGGTGAAACGCCTCTTCCTCGTCTGTGCCGCCGTTGCATCGCTTGTTGCGATTCCCTCACAGGGTGTTCGGGCACGGAACGTGCCCTCGATGTCGGCTCCGGTGTGTGCCGCAAGCGCCGTCATTCCCGTCAATCCCATGTCGTCGTACATCAGGTGTGCGCTCGGCTCGCGCGGGCCGGGGGGCGGGATCGTCTTCTACGACGCCGGCGAATTGAAGTGGTGGGGCAGGTACCTCGAGGCGGCCATCGTGCCGGGTTCGTCCGGAGTTCCGTGGTCCACGCAGCCCGACAAGTCGATCTACGAGGGTGATGCCGCGACGGTTCAGCGCTTGCGCATCGATGCGAAGGCAATCGGCATGGGGGCCATCAACACGAAGTTGATCGTCGCGCAGTCGGGTTTTGGCAGATACGCGGCCGGGCTCGCCGAAGATTATTCGAAGAATGGGTACAGCGATTGGTTCCTGCCTTCGAAGGACGAATTGAACGCCTTCTATGACTTCAAGGCGACCAGCAACAATTTCGCGGTGACAGCAAAGTTCGCGGAGGGCTCGTATTGGTCATCCACCGAGGCGTGGAAGAACATCGCGTGGTACCAAATCTTCCGCGATGGCACCCAGTTCAGTGACAGCTACCTGCTCGCCGGCAAGGGCGGCAACAAGAAGTTGAAGGCGAACGTGAAGTACCCCGGAACCTCGTACCCGGGACAGCCGTACGCGGTGGTCGCGATCCGGGCGTTTCCCCAGGTGTACGGCGCTCGCCCCGAGACTTCGTTTCCCCATCTGACGGGTAACACCTGCACGAACGATGGTCCGTGCGCGGTCGGCGACATCGGCCCGGCGGGCGGCGTGGTGTTCTACGCGGCCCCGACGCGACAGACATGGGGGCAATACCTCGAGGTCTCGCCGAAGACCGCCGAGAAGATCGGCTGGCCATGGCGCAAACCGGGCTACGACCCCGAGGTGGACCGCATCTACAACGAGTCCGGCGAGCCCTCGAGGGTGAAGCGAGTGCGCTCGAAGGCGATCGGTATGGGTGCTGCCAATACGGCCGCAATCGTGAAGGAATACGGGGCAGGAAAGTACGCGGCGAAGTGGGCCGCCGACTACGAAGTGAATGGGTATGACGACTGGTTCCTGCCATCTGCCGACGAACTCGACGTGATGTACAACGTGCTCTACGCCGTGGAAGAACCGTTGATCGGCTTCGCGCCCACGTACTACTGGTCGTCGAGCGAATACGACCTGAAGAACGCGTGGACGGTTCTCTTCCGCAGTGGACAACGCTTCGACCGCGAGGGCTGGTTCACGACGAAGGAAACAGGCAAACCAAACGCAATCCGAGTGCGACCGATCCGCGCGTTCGGCTGAGGTGTTAGGGACACCGAATCATCGAGCGCTTTGTTCTCGTCGAGTGAGGTGTTCCTATCCGTGAGTTTGCAACTCGTCGATAGTGCAAATCATGTGACGTAAAACTTCGTGTCGCTGACGTTTGTGACACGATCGCGACGAGCGTGCGTGCGTACGTTGGTCATGGCGAACAATTTCGGTTCGTCAAGATCGAGGAGGGTCGATGAATCTTCGGCAGGCACGCAACGAAACAGGCAGCTTGATTGTTCTCATGATGTTGACGCTGACCGCGTTGGTGATCGTCGCTGTTGGTGCGATCGGAGTCGTTGCGGTGGCAAAGAGCGACGGGCGGTCGGACGGTACGTCTGCGGGCAGCTCCGTGACCGTTCACGTGAGCCTGAGTGAGTTCAACGTCTCCCTTGAGCCGGCGCAGGTGCCCGCGGGATCCGTGGTCACCCTCGACATTCACAACCTTGGCTCGGTCGAGCACAACGTCGCGGCACCCGACCTCGGCGTGCGAACCGCGAATGTTCTCAGCATGGCGCAAGCAAAGTTGGAGCTGGGCAAAGTGAACGGGCCAGTGACACTTATTTGCGAGATTCCCGGCCACAAGGAGAGTGGGATGCAGGCAGTGCTCGGTATCGGCACTTCCGAAGCGACGTCGACACCGACGACGTCTCCGATGGATTGGCAACAGATGGACAAGATGATGGAGGCGGCAGCCCTGAAGTTCCCAGCCAAGACGAAGGGAACCGGAAACGGTGAACTCGCACCGAAGATCGTGGACAACGGTGTCAAGGAGTTCGACTTGACCGCTTCGATCATCGACTGGGAAGTCGAGCCAGGGAAAATCGTGAAGGGCTGGGCCTACAACGGGCAGATCCCCGGGCCCGTGATCAGGGTGAACGTCGGCGACAAGGTGCGGATCGTTCTGAAGAACGAGTTGACCGAGTCGACGTCGCTGCACCTGCACGGCGTCCGCGTTCCGAACGCCGCAGACGGGGTCGATCCGTACACGCAAAAGCCGATCGAACCGGGTCAAACATTCACCTACGACTTCACGGCGTTGGAGCCTGCGATCGGCATGTACCACTCGCACCATGACGCCCAGGTGCAGGTACCCAACGGCTTGGCCGGCGCACTGATCATCGGCGACTGGAAGACAGCGGCGATGGAAAAGGCGGCTGACGTCACGGGCGACACCGACGGCAAGGCCGAGCAAGAGCATGTGATGGTGCTGAACGACGCGGGAACGATTGGCCTGTCGCTGAACGGCAAATCGTTCCCGGCGACGTCCCCCTACAAGTTGAAGGTGGGCGAGTCGATGGTGGTCCACTATTACAACGAGGGTCTCATGTCGCACCCGATGCACTTGCACCAGCCGTCGGGTCTGGTCGTGGCACATGATGGGAAGATCCTCGACTCCCCATTCTGGGCCGACACCTTGAATGTGGCGCCGGGAGAGCGCTGGACCGTTGTCTACACGGCGAAGGACAAGGGCGTGTGGGCGTGGCATTGCCACATCCTGAATCACGCCGAAACAGCGAGCGGCATGCGGTACATGGTGACCGCATTGATTGTGGAGTAGGTCGTCAGAGCGAGGAACGGCGGAGGCGGTGAACGCGTTGACGCACCGCTTCCGCCGTCTTCCACTTGTACCAGCGCAGGTAGTGGCGAGGCCGGGCGAGGCCCTTCACGGGTTCGCGCGGCGGTCGCGCACTGCGATTGAGGCGATAGGTGTCCCAACTCGGGAGTTCGTCGGTTGGTCGGTCGGTGAAGGTGGCCGCAAGGGCGGGGATGATCGAGCCATCACGAGCCATGACGGCGTCGTAATCGATCACTTCCATGTTGGCAAAGACCGCGCGGTACGCCGCCTCGAGTGCCGCGTAATCGACGAGCCACGAGTCGTCGCGCACATAGGCGAACGAGGTCGGGTCGTTACTTCGACGAAAGAAGTCGTGTTCCAGATGTTGCTTCCACGAATCGAGGAACCCGCGAGGATTGCGCAGCGTCAGCACGACTTTTGTCGTGGCCGGGTCGAAGAGTTCGGCGAGGCGCGCGATCTCGGCGGGAGTGCGCAGCAGGCACAATGCCTCGCACGACACGTAGAGCGGCTGTTGTGATGCGGCGACATGCGACCGAACGTTGTCGAGCACTCCTTGGCGCCACGCTTTCCACTCGGCCCCGGGTCGGGTTGGAAAGAAGCCGAGCGCCATCGCCGGGGTCTGGCGACCCTCGTCGATGCATGCCGCGGCGATTTCGCGCGCGTCGGGAAATTCACCGCGGAACCAGCGGAAGCCCGTGAGCGTGGTGATGGTCGGCTCGTTGTCGGCAAACCACCGCTGGAACGACGTCGTCCCCGTTTTCAGGGTGCCGATATGCAGAACGACGCGCGTCATACGATTGGCTCAGTATGTCAAGTGAACCGGTGTCGTACGTGTCTTACCTGAAAGTCGACGAGCTACTGGCGTTGCAGAACCCCCTGTCCGACGGTCCCGAACACGACGAGTTGCTGTTCATCATCATCCACCAGACGTACGAACTGTGGTTCAAGCAGATGCTCCACGAACTGACCCGCGCGAGCACGCTGCTGCGGGCCGGCGAGTTGCATCCGTCGCTTGGAACCCTGCGACGCGTGCGCACGATCATGAAGACGTTGGTCAGCCAGGTCGACATTCTCGAGACGATGACACCTCTCGAGTTCAACGCCTTCCGCGCGCGTCTCGAATCGTCGAGCGGCTTCCAGTCGTACCAGTTCCGCCAATTCGAGGCCGTGTTCGCGCGGCCGGGCATCTGGGGCGACGTACTTGCGCTGCTCGAACGTCACGGCTGCGTCTCGGGCGACGACGTCCACACGATGTTGCTCGACGTGTACCGCAATCGTCCCGACCTCGCGTTGCTCCTCGAGGAGCTGGTCGACATCGACGAGGGGATTCAAGAGTGGCGGTACAGGCACGTGAAGATGGTCGAGCGCACCATTGGCAACAAACAGGGCACCGGTGGTTCAAGTGGCGCGGACTACCTGCGGTCGACCCTGTTCAAGCCGTCGTTTCCCGAACTGTGGGAGATCCGAGCCCGCTTCTAGGGTTTCAACCGTCGGTAGGTGGTGACGCCGGCGACGGTCTGTGCGTCGCCGTACTCTCCGGTGTCGAGGAGACGTTGCAGTGTCGTCGCGGCCTCGCCGCCCAGCGTGCCGTCGGGAATGACGAGCCACTTGATCTTGCTCGGTGATTCCAGCAGTTTCGGGTCGCCGAGGAAGTTCGTGCGCACCCACGGGTTGGGGAACGTGTAGATGATCTCGCGATGGCTCGCGTGCGGCACGAAGGCGTAGTGGGCCGAGACGGGATCGGATGGGCCGACACGTTTCAACGCTGCGTCCCAACCTGCGGTGGTCTGGGCGC
This sequence comes from uncultured Bifidobacterium sp., assembly GCA_964344425.1. Classification (GTDB taxonomy): domain Bacteria; phylum Actinomycetota; class Acidimicrobiia; order Acidimicrobiales; family Ilumatobacteraceae; genus F1-20-MAGs119. The sequence continues at coordinate 7,269 of CAYFNP010000065.1, forward strand.
CGTGCGGCCAGTATCCGACGTCGTACTTCGCACCGAAGGGAAGCAGTCCCCACGAATTCGCTGCGATGCACGAGGCGACGAACACCGTGGCGACGGCGACGGTCGACACCAAGCGATTCTTGCGGTGCAACCACGCGGCACCTTCGATGGCGCCGAGCATCATGGCGACGACGGGTACTGCCTGGTAGTGGTACATCATCGCCCAGGTGAAGTCGGCCGTGGTGAGGATGTTGATGAAGATCTGCGGCAGCCCCATGACGAGCGTGAGCGGTGCAAGGAACGACACGAATCCGAGAGGCGCGGACAATCGCGCGAGGTAGCCCGTGAAGTTGTTGTTGTCGAGGCGATCGAA
>CAYFNP010000066.1:0-7567 GCA_964344425.1 uncultured Bifidobacterium sp.
TGTTGCCGGACGTCGTCGACGTGTGGTTCGGCGGCGCACGCGTGTTGCACACGCTGGTTCTCAGTGTCGCCGTGATGACCCTGATCATGGTCGCAACGAAGCGGGGGAGCCTGGCGCGTCGTCGGGTGTTGCCGCTCGCCATCGGACTTTTTCTGCACCTTGTGTTCGATGGCGCGTTCGCGAACACCGACGTCTTTTGGTGGCCGTTCACCGGCAATGGCTTTGCGGGCGCCGAACTTCCTACGGTCGAACGGGGGTGGCTGAACGTACTCCTCGAACTGGCCGGAGCCGCCGGAATTGCGTTCATCGTGCGCCGTTGCGGATTGAATCGTCCGGAACGTCGCCAAGCGTTCCTCACCTCGGGTCGGCTGGTGGAAGGTGACTGAACGGCTGCTCACGCTTGTGCGACACGGACGCACCGAGGCGAATGCGGCGAACCTGTTGCAGGGTCGTGTCGACAACGACCTCGACCACGTGGGTCGCGCACAGGCGGCGGCGCTCGGTCCGGCGCTTGCGCGAATCGCCGCGGTCGACCGCATCGTGGCGAGTCCGCTGGTGCGGGCGCGGCGAACTGCCGAAGCGATTGCGACGCATCTCTCGATTCCCGAAGTCGAGATCGACGAGCGCTGGATCGAACTCGACTACGGCGACTGGGACGGCAAGCCGATGTCGGTCGTTGGGGCCGAGACGTGGGCGAGGTGGAGGACCGATCCCGAACTGCGTCCACCCGGTGGTGAATCCCTCGCGGAACTCGACTTGCGTGTTCGCGCCGCACTCGACGACATGTGCAACGACCAACGCGGTCACCACACCGTCGTCGTCAGTCATGTGTCGCCCATCAAGGCGGCCGTAGCGTGGGCTCTCGGGGTCGACATCGGGGTTTCGTGGCGCACGGCTCTGGATCGTGCGTCGATGTCGACGTTGAGACTCGATGCGGCGCGCCCCGTTCTCGTGACGTTCAACGTCACGGTTCATCACGAAAAGTAGAAATCTTGAAATGGTGAGTCGGCCTGTAAGCGGGATTCTGTGAACCTTTCGGTTCGGTGACCATCCATCTATGCGGTCTACCCGGGGACTGCCCGAAGGCGGGCGGGCCGCCCAAGTCCCCTGCGTGACCTTGCTCCGAGTGGGGTTTGCCAAGCCGCACGGGTCGCCCCGCACGCTGGTGCGCTCTTACCGCACCGTTTCACCCTTGCCGCCGCGGTTGCCCGCGACGGTGGTCTGCTTTCTGTTGCACTTTCCGTGACGTCGCCGCCACCTGGCTCTCGCCAGCACTCTGCCCTGTGGAGTCCCGACTTTCCTCGACGCACTTGCGTGTGTCGCGGCCACCCGGCCGACTCACCGGAAAGCAGTGTAACGACGAGCCCGACATCACGCGCCGGACGTTTGTCGTTGTCTTTCCGCCCGTTTGTCGAGGTGCGTCAGCAGGCGGCGTACTCGTACGCCATCGAGTTGAGACTCGGTGTGTCGAAGCTGAGCGACGTCTTGTTGCCCGACGCGTTGGGCTTGCCCAGAGCGACGGAGACCGCGGCAAGGCTGCCGAAAGCAGAGGGCACGGCGGCGGGGTTCGGCTTGCCGGTGGTTTCGTTGACCGACGGGGCGATGCCCTTGCCGTCGGGGATGATCACCTGTGCGAGAACCGCCGCGTGACGGGCTTCTTCCTGGCCGATGCCCATCGCCGCACCGCGCAACACCGGCTGTGACAAGAGCGAGACGTAGTACTGGTACGTCGCGGCAGCCAGGTTCTCGAGGCCGTGGGCGAGAACGATGAGGTCGTCGACCGGCGTATCGCTGGCCTCGATTCCCTTGTCCTTGTTGCCGGTGATCAGTTCGATCGCGGGGGCGATGTACAGGGTGTTGATGCGCTCGTTCGCGCACTCGAACGGTTCTCCGCCTGCCTTCTTCACGATCTCGGAAATCGCAGAGGCGTGCGCCTTGTGGTCGGACTGGAATCGCTTGACGACCGACGTCGCTGCGCTGGGCAAGAGGCCGAGGCCGAGCGCAGCGGTGTACGCGTCGACCGCACAGAACTCCAACGACGACGCAGTGCGGAGCAGCACGATGTCGGTCGGCTCACCATCGGGAAGGCCCGTGGTCGTCGGCGACTCGCCGATGCGCGGAAACGCATCCGCAACTTTCAGATTCTTGCCACACGCCGCGAGGATTGCAGCAGAGGCGAGGGCAAGACCGCCGGTCTGCAGGAAGCGGCGACGGCTGTAGGCGCTGTCGGCTGCGTTCGTTGTGATGGGGTTGTTCGGTGTCGTCATGTCGTTGCTCTCTCGATCAGGCGGGGTACTTCTCGGCGTCGATGGCTGCCTCGGTGTCGAGGGCGAGGATGTCGTCGAGCGACGTCTTGCCCGACAGTGCGACGAGTACCGCCGCCTGTCGCGCCTGCGTGGGGATGATCGAGGCGACGAGATTGGCGCCGTCGACGCCACGAAGCTGACCGAGGACCGCGAGGTGCGTCGCGACCATCGCATTTTCGAGGCCGGCCATGTGCTCGGCGACCTTGGCGGCATCGTCGAGTGCCTTGGAGTGTTCAGAGAAGAACGCGCTGTTTCGGGACGTTGGCGCCTTGCGACCGACCAAGCCGGACAGTGCCTGAGCCGCCGCGCGGTGGTTTGCCCCGCACAACTCGGCAACGGGTTTCACGTCCTTGCCCCCCGCAACCGCGGCGCGGCCGTACAGGTCGACCATGGCGAGTTCGAGGCCGATGGCGAACGACAAAAGCGCCGCGTCGGGCGCCGTCGGTTGCTTCGGCGGAGCCGTGGTGGTGGTGTCTGCCACTGGTTGTCCTTTCGGAGGGGTCGGGCAATAGGTTCACCGACGGGAACGGGGCGGTGCAACTTTAGAAGTCGAGGGCGCTCAGGGCGGGGATCCAGCCCCGTGCAGCCGCGACGCTGCTACGCCATGCAGCACGCGCATCGGCCCGTTGGGTCGAGGTCGTCGCGGGCTCCACGACGCGTGCCGGTCGCCAGGTGGCGCATGCATCGCCGATGTTTGCCCACACTCCGCTGGCACTGCCGGCGAGGAATGCGGCTCCGAGGGTCGTCGATTCGGTGACGGGGGACACCTCGACGGCAAGACCGGTGGCGTCGGCGAGAAGCCCGATGAACGTGGCGTTTCGCGACATGCCGCCGTCGATGCGCAACGATTCGGGAACGGGTACGTCGTGGTCGCGCGTCTCGGCGATCGTCGCGTCGAGCAGATCGGCACCGCGGTGAGCGATGCCGTCGAGCACCGCACGCACGATGTGCGCGCGCGTCGTGCCGCGCGTGAGACCGAGGAGTGCGCCGCGCGCTCCGTAATCCCAATCCGGCGTGCCGAGGCCGAGAAGTGCGGGAACGAAACTGACGCCATCGGTCGAGTCGACCGATGCGGCAATCGAGTCGCTGTCGGCCGGCGTTGCGATCAGGCCCATGTCGTCGCACAGCCACTCGACGTTTGTTCCCGCCGACAGCATGACCGCTTCGCTGCCCCAGTGGACGTCGGGCGAACCGTGGTCCGTTGCGACCGAGTAGGTGACGATCGGAAAGGTTCCGGTTGGAGAGCGGCGCGCTTCGGTCGGACCGACGTGGCCCGTGTACATGTCGAGCATGCCGCCGGTGCCGAAGGTGATCTTCGCGCGGCCGGGCTCGATGCAGCCCTGTCCGACGAGCGAAGCCTGTTGATCGCCGATGCGCGCGGCAAGCACGAGCCCGTCGAGGCCGTCGTGACCCGTGATCGATCCGACGACCGAGCGCGATGGAACGACGGTCGGAAGGCATTCGATGGGAACCCGCAGCGAATCGCACAGCGCGGGGCTCCAGTCGACCGTCGAGACATCGACGAGTCCGGTGACGGCGGCGTTCGTGTGGTCGGTGACGAATGCGGTTCCCGCCGTGAGTTTCCACGTCAGCCACGCGTCGATCGTGCCGATGCGCAGATGTTCGAACGGCACATCGCCGCGGGCGTTTGCGATCAGCCATGCGGCCTTCGTCGCGGTCTGGTTCGGCGCGAGGGCAACGCCGTGTTCAGTGGGGGCGGTGATGCATTCACCGACCGTGCGGAGATCTTGCCACCCGATGCCCGCCGCAAGTGGTTGTCCGTTGCGCGCATCCCACGCGATGGTGGACGCACGTTGGTTGGTGATGCCAACCGAAGAGATCGCATCGCGAGGATTGCGAACGAGAACCGCGTTCATCGCCTTCACAACTGCGCGGTACATCGCCTCTGCGTCGAATTCAACCAGTCCGGGGGCCGGCGTCGAAGGCACATGAGCTACGTATTCGATGTCGCAGACGGTTCCGCTGTCGTCGACGATTGCGGCGCGCAGTCCGCTCGTGCCAACGTCGACAACGAGGACCGAGTTCGCCGTCATCGCGGGCGGATTCCGGACTTCTGCAGACGGTTCCCCAACAAGCCGCCGACGACACTCGCGACGAGGGCGAGCGAGAACGACGAAACGATGCGCATCACGCGCACGTCGCCGCCCGTTGCGAGGCGAATGGCAAGGAACGCGGCCTGCACGACGACGAACACGCCGGCTCCGGCGAGCACGGCGTGCGTCATCGGCTGGCGTGCGGTCTGACGCCACGCGGCGACACCGGATCCGATGATGAATCCGGCGATGGCGATGAACGTGAGCAGGGGAGCCCAGCCACTGGACGAATCGGAGTCGTCGAGGAAGATGCGTGCGATCAACGTCGGCGGGACGGCGAACATCAGGGTCACGGACGCACCATCGCGCAGGGCTTGCCGGTCGAATCGCGTGGTCACGAGGAGAATCTTGACTGGCGGAGCCGACTCGAGGCGCAACGAAGAACAGTGACGTAATTCGCACCATTTGCTAGTTCGCAAGAGTTGCAGATTGGAGTGGTCATCTTTTAGTCTCAAATCCGTGAAAACCCCCGACCAGTTGACAGCGGCTTTCCGCGAGGCAGGCCTGAAGGTGACGCCCCAGCGGCAGTTGCTCTTCCGCCTTCTCCACGGCAACGCCATGCACCCGACGGCCGAGACCCTGTACGAGGCGGCCAGCGCCGAGATGCCCGGCATCTCGTTGCGCACCGTGTACCAAACGCTCACCGACCTTGCCGCGATGGGCGAGCTACAGCAGATCAGCCTCGGCGGCGCAGCGCGCTTCGACCCCAACGTCGACGACCACCACCACATCGTTTGCGATCGATGCGGCGAGGTGCGCGACGTTTATGTGCCCGATTCCGGCGCGATCGCGGTCGCAGGTCTCGGCGGATTCTCCGTGCACTCCGCACGGATCGTGTTCTCAGGCGAATGCCCGACGTGCTCTGCCGCGTCGGTCGGCCGCTCTGTGCAGCAATAACAACCCCACATCAACAACCCCACAACAACAACCCCAAAGAAAAGGAGCAGTCATGGCCGGACTTGCCGGAACCAAGACACACGAAAACCTGAAGGAGGCCTTCGCGGGCGAGAGCCAGGCGAACCGTCGCTACCTCTGGTTCGCCCAGAAGGCCGACGTCGAGGGCTACCCCGATGCAGCCGCACTCTTCCGCTCGGTTGCCGAGGGTGAAACCGGCCACGCGCACGGCCACCTCGACTTCCTCGCCCAGGTCGGCGACCCCGCAACGGGCGAGCCCATCGGTGAGACCGAGGAGAACTTCAAGGCGTCGATCGCCGGCGAGACCTACGAGTACACCCAGATGTACCCGGGCTTTGCCAAGACCGCACGCGACGAAGGCTTCGCCGAGATCGCTGACTGGTTCGAGACCCTCGCGCGCGCCGAGAAGAGCCACGCGGGCCGTTTCCAGGAAGGCCTGAACGCGCTGTGACGCGTCGTCCCGCCAGTACGGGACGTGAATGAATCAATCCGCGTCGGGGTGTCGGTGCGACCGGCACCCCGACCGGGCGAATGAATGCGTGCAACACAAATCCAACGAACAGAGAAGCATGACCATCACGTACGACCCCAACCATCCGAAGTACCTCGACGAGGCCGACGTTCGCGAGGAACTCACGCGCGTCTACGACCTCTGCCACGGATGCCGTCTCTGCTTCAAGTACTGCACCTCGTTCCCGACACTCTTCAAGTTCGTCGATAAACACGACGACCAGGACGCCGGCAAGTTGACGATCGCCGAACAGGACCAGGTCGTCGACGAATGCTTCCAATGCAAGCTCTGCTACATCAACTGTCCATACATTCCCGGCCAGCACGAGTGGGCGCTCGACTTCCCGCGCCTCATGCTGCGCGCCGACGCAATGCGTCAGGCGACCAAGCAGGTCCCCGTTCGCAAGCGCCTCACCACCACGATGATGGGCCACACCGACGCGCTCGGCAAGGTCGCCACGAAGACAGCGCCGATCGCGAACAAGGTGCTCGGCGCCGAGCCCGGTTCGGTGATCCGCAAGGTGGTCGAAAAGACCGCGGGTGTGTCCAGCAAGCGTTTGCTGCCGCCTTTCGCCAAGGTGCGTTTTTCGACGTGGTTCAAGAAGCGCGTCAAGCCCGTCATCGCCAAGCGACAGGGCCGCGTGGCCGTGTTCCCCACTTGTCTCGTCGAGTACCAAGAACCGGGCATCGGCAAGGACCTCGTCAAGGTGTACGAAAAGAACGGCGTCGAGTGTTCACTCGCCGATGGCGCCGGGTGTTGTGGCGCGCCGTACCTGCACAGTGGTGACGTCGAGAAGTTCAAGAAGGTTGGCGCGGACAACGTCAAGGCGTTGGCGGCGGCGGTTCGCCGCGGCGATGACATCGTCGTTCCGCAGCCCACGTGCGGTTACATCCTGAAGAAGGACTACGTCGACTACATCGGCGGTGCCGATGCGGAACTCGTCGCCGCGAACACCTACGACGCGGCCGAGTACCTGATGCGTTTGCACAAGGCCGACAACACCGAACTCGTCACCGAGTTTCCCGGCGAGATTCCCGAGAAGATCACCTACCACGCGCCGTGCCATCTTCGTGCGCAGAACATCGGCCTGAAGAGCCGTGACCTGCTGAAGCTGACCGGTGCCAAGATCAAACTCGTCCAGACATGTTCGGGCATCGACGGCATGTGGGGATTGCGCGCCGAGAACGCCGACTTGTCAATGCCGATCGCGAAGAAACTCGCCGACGAAATCAACGCCGCCGAAGGCGACGAGGTCGCCGGCGACTGTCACCTCGCGAACACCGCGATCAACGAGCAGACGGGCAAGGCCCCTAGCCACCCGCTCCAGTTGCTCGCACGCGCCTACGGAATCCCCGAAGAGAACTGAACCACCCAACCCCCGACCAACGAAAGGAAAGCAATGCCCCCCGCAACTGCATCCCGCAAATTGGAACTCGACGACATCCTCGACCTGCGCGCTTACGAAAAGGTGCGGGCTGAGAGGAAGGCCGAGGTTCTTGAAATCAAGCGCCGCCGTCGCATCGAGCTCGGCACGTTCGTCACCGTGATGTTCGAGAGCCGCGACACGATGTGGTATCAGATTCAGGAAATGCTGCGCGCCGAGCGCGTCATCTCCGACGAGGGCGTGCTCGACGAACTGCGTGCCTACAACCCGCTCATCCCCGAACCGGGCCAACTGTGTGCAACGGTTTTCATCGAACTCACCTCCGACGATTCGATGC
>CAYFNP010000067.1:0-7464 GCA_964344425.1 uncultured Bifidobacterium sp.
CGTACGACGTTGCGTACCTGCTGGGCGGAAGCGTCACGGTCGCGGCGCGCCGCGAGAACGAAGACCGTTGGGTGCGGCACTACTTGGCGGCGCTCGCCGATGCCGGAGTTTCGTATGGGTTCGACCAGTTCTGGCGCGATTATCAAATCGCCCACGTCATCGGGGGCACGTCAACGGCGGTTCTGACCGGCGCGACATTCGACCTTGGTAATGAGCGCGGGAAGCAACTCATCGGCGCCATGGCGGAGCGCCACTTCGCCGCGGCCGTTGATACGAAGGGGCGCGAACTTTTCGCCTGACGGTTCCCCAACGGGCTACAGGCAGATGTCCTGTGGTCGCACGGGAGTTCGTGGCAATTCACGGCCAGTCGCTGCGCGAATGGCGGCAACGATGGCGGGTGTCACCGAGATGCACGGTGGCTCGCCGACTCCCTTGGCGCCGAGGGGAGCGAGCGGCTCGTACTCTTCGATCGGAATCGCGACGACATCGGGAGCATCGAGCGCCGTCGGCAGCAGGTAGTCGGTGAAGCTCGGATTCCGAACAATGCCGTTGTCGACGACGATCTCTTCCATGACGGCGAGTCCCAGACCCTGGGCGATGCCGCCCTCGATCTGTCCCTGAAGTGCGAGCGGGTTCAAAACCTGCCCAACGTCCTGCGCGGTCGCGATCTGGACGACCTTTACCAGGCCGAGTTCTGTGTCGACGTCGACCACGGCACGGTGCGCGACGAATGCGAAAGCGACGTGACAGTTTCCCTGACCGTTTTCGTCGAGTTCCTCGGTGGGTCTGTGACGGTGAAGAAACGTCTGCTCGAGGCTGATGCCTCGTGACGCCTCGGCGACCGGCACTCGCAACGAGCCCATCGTGTCGACGACGTCGGTTCCGTCGATGGCGAGGCGGAGCGGATCGAGGCCGTTGGCTGTCGCAACGTGTTCGAACAGTCGCTCACGCACGAGTCGGCACGCGCCATCGACGGCGCCGCCGCTCATCCACGTCTGACGGGATGCCGATGTTGAACCCGCTGAGCCGATTTGTGTGTCGATGGGGTCGAGGATGACCGTGTCGACACCGAGCACCGTTCGTGCAATTTGCTGTGCCAGAACGACGAAGCCCTGACCAACTTCGGCCGTCGCGAACTTCAGCGTGGCAACGCCGTCGGCCAGCGTGCATTTCGCTTCGGCGGAATCGTCGAAGCCTTCCGAATACATCAGGTTCTTGATCGACACGCCCCAACCGATTCCGCGCTTCACGTGGCGCGGATCTGTGGTTCGACCGGCACCACCGGGAAGTTCGAGAGAACCGGTGGAAACGATTGAGTCGGGTGGGAGGGGAATTGACGCAGTTTCACGAATGCAACGCTCGACCGGTGCGACGCTGTCGACAACTTGACCGGTGAACAGGCGGTCGCCCGTGCGCATGGCATTGCGCAGGCGAATGTCGACGGGCGACATGCCAAGAGCCGCGGCCAGTTTGTCCATTTGGCCTTCGTGGGCAAAGCATGCCTGCACGACACCGAATCCGCGCATTGCTCCGCACGGAGGGTTGTTGGTTCGCGTGGCCCACGCGTCGAGGACTGCGTTGTCGCAGGCATACGGACCTTGCAGGTGAGTGATGCCGTTGATGAGAACCGCAGCCGATGTGGACGCGTACGCGCCGCCGTCGAGCTTCATCCAGCCCTCGATCTTGACCAGCTTGCCGTCGCGAGTCGCATGGTGACGCAGATGGACGCGACCCGGATGGCGGTGAACGTGGCCGAAGAAGCTCTCTTCCCGGCTGTACTGGATCTTCACCGGACGGCCCGTGCGAAGTGCGAGCAGACACGTGTGCACCTGAAGCGAAATGTCCTCACGGGCGCCGAAAGCGCCGCCGACGCCGCCGAGAACCAGTCGAACCTTGTCGGGTGAGAGATTCAGACAATCTGCGATCTGCTTGCGGTCCTCGTGCAGCCACTGTGTGGCCACGACGAGCTCGACACCCGCACCACCCGGGTCGGGGTAGGCGAGGGCGGCTTCGAGACCGAGGAAGGCCTGATCTTGCATGCCGATTTCGTAGGTGCCCTCGACGACGACGTCACCGGTGGCCGATGGGTCGCCGCTGACGATGCGCTGGTGACGGAACACGTTTCCATCGGGATGAATCGGAGTGGTCGTCGGATCGATCGCCACGTCCATGTCGGCGAGTACGGGGAGAAGTTCGTATGTCACCTTGATGGCGGCGAGTGCACGCCGGCACGTCTCGGGATGGTCGGCTGCAACCGCCGCAATCGGCTCGCCCATGTAGCGCACGACGTCGCGCGCGAAGACGGGTTGGTCCGAGGAGATCAGACCGTAAGTCGCCTTGCCGGGCACGTCGTCGGCAAAAACGATGGTCTCGACTCCGGGAATGCGCCAGGCCTCGGTCGGGTCAATCGAGACGATGCGGGCATGTGCATGGGGCGACCGAAGCGTTCCTCCCCACAGCATGTTTTCGGCCTGGTAATCGGACGAGAAGGCGAAGTTCCCCTGCGTCTTGGCGGTGCCATCGGGACGCAACGTCGACGTACCGAGCACACCACGCCCGGACTTGGTGGCTGTACCTGTGCGCGCATTCATTTTGACGCCGCCTTCCGGACGCTGACCACCGATTCGACCGCCGCGAAGATGCGTCCATAGCCGGTGCAGCGACAGATGTTGCCGGAGATCGCTTCTTTGATTTCCAGTTCTGATGGGTCGGCGTTGGTGTCGAGAAGATGGTGGACCGCAACAATGAGACCCGGGGTGCAGAAACCGCATTGGACGGCGCCCTCTTCGACAAAGGCCCGTTGCACGTCGGTGGGTTCGCCACTTGTGGCGAGACCCTCGACGGTTGTGATTTCGCTGCCGACCGCACTGGCAGCCAGGACCAGGCACGAACAGACGGCATCACCGTCGAGAAGCACCGTGCAACTTCCGCACTCTCCCTGTTCGCACGCGCCCTTGCTTCCCATCAGGCCGAGGCGTTCACGAAGGACGTAGAGAAGGCTTTCTCCGATCCAGGAGTCGACAACGGAGCGCCGCGACCCGTTCACCGTCAATTCGTAGATACCGATGGTGTCGCTCATTGTGCACTCCGCAGGACGAGTCGTTTGGCGAGGGTACGCACGGCGTGGCGGCGGTAATCCGCCGTGGATCGATGGTCGGTGATGGGTCGCGCGGCGTCGGCCACCATCGATGCGAATCGATCGGCGGCATCTTCCGCGATTCGAATCGAACTGCTGAGATCGACGTGCGACGCCAACCAGGCCTCGGCTTCGGTGGCACGGATGATCGTCGGACCGACGGAGCCGAGCCCGACGCGGACCGACGCCGTGGTCGTGTCGTGGACGAAGCAAACTCCGGCGACCGAGATGACCATTGCATTGCGCACGCCAACCTTTGCGTAGTCCTGAAACCCTTGGGTACGTCGCATGGTGACGGACTCGATGAGTTCATCGGGATTTGCGCTGTTGCGTTTCGGTCCAACCATGAAGTCGCGGAACGGAACCGAGCGCACGCCCGAAGTGGACCGAAGGTTGATCGTTGCATCGAGGGCGGCAAGCACCGGCAGCCCGTCGCCGGCGGGCGAGCACGTGCCCAGATTGCCGCCGAGAGTTCCGGCAGCGCGGATCTGTGGCGAACCGACCGTGCGGGCTGCGGCCGCGAGAGCGGGAAACAGACCCGCGATCTCGCCGCGTTCGAGTCGGGAATACGGCACCGTCGCACCAATGGTGACCAGGTCACCCTCGATGGACCACCGTTCGAGCTCGGCGACCCGTCGCAGAGCGATCACGTTGGTCGGCTTGAACCGATTGAAGTTGACCTCGACCATCGTGTCGGTTCCGCCCGCAAGCACACGGGCGTCGGGGTTCGCTGCAAGGAGTTCGGTCGCCTCGGCGAGGCTCGTGGGGACATGAACGGTCATTCCGGGCTCCAGCCGCTGAAAGCGTCGATCATGGCCTTCACGTCGCCGAGCGGGTACAGGATCGGGCACGTGCACCCGTTGCGCATGTAGTGAGCGACCTGACGGCGGGCGTCTTCGGGCGTGCCGCTGGCCGTCAGCATCTGCACGATTTCGTCCGGCACCAGTTTGGACGCGGCAACGACCTGTTCATGTGTGGCGGGCCACGTCAGGATTTCGCCGACCTTGTCGAGAAGCGATTGGGGGACCCCGGACGCCTTCATGATGTGGGGTTGCTGGCCCAGGTACTGCGTCACCATCAGGCGCGCCATGTCGAGCGCCGTTTTGCGGTCTTCATGAACGCTGCAAACGACGAGTTGCGGACGATCGATGTCGTCGAGACTGCGTCCCGCACGGGAGGCACCCCGTTCGAGCGCGGCGAGCGCCTCGGTGTTGTAGTCGGGGGAGACGAGATAGTTGAGCACCGCACCGTCCGCGATTTCGCCGGTGAGTTCCATCATTTGCATGCCTGTGGCTCCGATGTAGATCGGGACGTTCTTCGGGCGACGTTCCTGGTACACGTAGTCGAGTTCGACGCCATCGAGCTGCACGAATTCACCGTTGAACGTGACGGTCTCGTTTGCGAGCAGACTTCGTACGGCGGTAACGATTTCGCGCATGGCACGCAGAGGCTTCTCGCGTTTGATGCCCACTTTGCGTGCGAGAGGGTCCCACCACGCGCCGATGCCGAGAATGACGCGACCGGGGGCAAGGTCATCGAGCGTCGAGAACGTCGCGGCAAGCCGGGCGGGGTTGCGGCTCCAGCAGTCGACCACGCCGCTGCCGACCTTGATGCGTTCGGTAACGGATGCGAATGCGGCCATCGGAACGGTGGCCTCGCGAACGAGGCGGCTCTCGGCCTGCCAGACCGCTTCGAAGCCTTTCGCTTCGGCGTAACGGACAAAGTCCATGCCTTCGCGGATGCGGTGTGCGTCCTGAAGATAGAGGGCTACCGGTGTGGTCATGCTGCGAGCCTTTCGTGGAGGCGTACGGATTGTTCTGCGGCCTTTGCGCGGATTTCATGGATGTCGAAACCAATGACCTTGCCGTCGCGGACGATGTCACGTCCGTCGATGTTGACGTCCTGCGGACGAGTGCCGGGGGTGAAGGCGACGTGCCAAGGGCTGTCCATGTGGTCGTAGTTCCAGGTGACGGTGTCGTTCGCGACCTCGGGTACGAGGCGTTCTCCGCCGCGGAGCCAAGCCCAGGCCGTATCAGGGGAAAAGCCGAGGTCGTCGTTGCGACCCGCGACGAATGCGAGTCTGAATTCTTCTGCCATGTCGGCCCCGATGCCGTCGGTGCCCAGCGCGACGGGGTTTGCAAAGCGCGAGGGTCGCGCGTATCCGACGCGGTTGTTCATGTTGGATCGCGGATTGTGTATCACCGTTCCGGGCAGTTCGTCGTCGAGTCCGACGCAGTGAACGAGAAGCCAGTTGTCCCGAGCCATCGATCGGAGCCGTATTGCTGCAGCGCTGTCGTCGGGGCCTTCGGCCACGTGAATGTGCACCCCGACGCCGTGACGCGTGGCGAGCTCTGTTGCAGCAACAAGCGTTTCGTCGCCGCACGTGAATGCGGCGTGTACGCCGACCATTGCTCTCACTCCGGCGGCGAGAATCCGTTCACACTCTTCGAGTCCGAGTCGTGCGCCTTTCGACATCGGGGTATTGGGGGACACCTCACGGAGCACCCCACTGTCGGCCCATCGGTCGGTGACGCCGTAGCACGGAACGACACGAACCCCGGTCAATGCGCAACCCTCGATGATCGCGTCGAGCGACCCTTCGATCGCATTGGGTGATTCGTGGTGATCGATGATCGCCGTGGTACCGGACAATACGGCTTCAGCTGCGCCGAGTGCAGCCGACCACTTGATCATCTCGAGGTCGAGAGCCGCGTCGAGTCGCCACCAGATCTGCTCGAGGACGCTGAGGAACGACGCAGGCTGGGTCGGCGGTGCGGGCATGCCTCTGGCGAGCGAACTGTAGAGGTGATGGTGCGCGCACACGAGACCGTGCGTAACCGTTGTCATTCGCCCGGCCCCGATTCGTCATCACCCGACGACATCGGAAGCGAGTTCCGCCAGACACCATCAACCTTGTGCAGCGCGGCAGCGACGGCACCGGCCGTTGGGACAAGACCAATTTCCCCGACACCCTTGATGCCGTAGGGGGAGTTCGGTTGGGGTGATTCGACCAGGATGACGTCGATCGTCGGAACGTCCTTCGCCCTGATGATGCCGAGCGAACGCAGCGTCATGTTGGTGGGGAAGCCGGTTGCCGGGTCGGCGGGGAAGTCCTCGGTCAAGGCGTAACCGAGGCCCATGTGAACGCTGCCTTCGATTTGCCCCTCGCACAGCGTCGGATTGACGGCGCGACCGACATCGTGTGCCGCAAGCACCCGCTCGATTCGACCGGTTTCCCGATTGGCGACGACCATCTGGGCCGCGTAGCCGAACGTCGAGTGAATGATGGGATTCTCGACACCGGGTTCCCCGAGCTTGGTGGTCCAGTCGACTCGGTACTCGCCGACGTGATCGACGTTGGGGGCGCAGCCCGCCGAACGTGCGGCTTCGCACGCCGCCTTGACGGCACCGGCTCCCATCAGGGTTCCGCGCGAACCGGTCGTCTGTCCGAGTCCCAATTCGCGGGTCGTGTCGACGATCACGCGCACGCGAGCGGGGTCGATTCCGAGTTCCTCGACGGCGACTTGAAGTGCGACGGTGTGAATGCCCTGGCCCATCTCGGTCCAGCCGTGGCGCACCTCGATTGAACCATCGTCGTTGAACCGCACGACGGCCTTGGTGATCTCTTTGAAACCGTTGCCAAGGCCGGAGTTCTTCAGGCCGAGGCCGAGACCGACGGCCTTGCCTTCCGCACACGCCGCGTCGTAGTCGGCTTTGACGGCGTCGAGGCATTTCTCTGCTCCCAAACATCCGTCGTCCATGATCTGGCCGGGACCCCATACGCGGCCGGGCTTGATGACGTTGCGCTTGCGAATCTCCCAACCGGAAATGCCGACCGCTTCGGCGAGTCGATCGAGGACTCCCTCCATTGCGAACTGAGCCTGGTTCGCGCCGAACCCGCGGAACGCACCGCATACGGGGTTGTTGGTGCGAACGGCGACGGCGTGCACGTCGATGGCGGGCACCTCGTAGGGGCCGCTTGCGTGACCGGCCATGCGCTCGAGAACCTTCATGCCGACGCTCGCATATGCGCCGCTGTCACCGATTGCCCGCACGCGCAGAGCGGTGAGGTGTCCCTGCGCGTCGCAACCGGCCTCGTAATGCATGGTGATCGGATGGCGTTTTGCATGCATCCGCAGTGACTCTTCGCGCGAGAGGGTGCACTTCACCGGCGTATCGAGGAGCCATGCGGCGAGAGCCGCGTGGGCTTGGTTGCTCATGTCCTCTTTGCCGCCGAAGGCGCCCCCGTTGGAGACGAGTTCGACCGTCACGTGGGAGTTGTCGACAGCGAGAACGCGGGCGATGTCGTTGCGGTCGTCCCATACGCC
>CAYFNP010000068.1:0-2937 GCA_964344425.1 uncultured Bifidobacterium sp.
TCCGCGATAGCGGGGGTCAGTAACGCAGAGGGTCGACGTGCACGCGCGCGCGTGCCGCGCGAAGATCGGCACAGAAATTCTCGAATGCTTCGTCATCGGTGCCACGCACCAGCCAAGCGCCTCCCTGTGCCGAGGAAACGTCGACGCCGAGGGGTACGGCGGCAAGGACTCCGGCGAGAGATTCGTCTCCCGTGACGCGGGCCATCCGAGCAAACGGCGGGAAACCGAAACGTCGCCGCGTTTCGGTCTCGACGGCGAGGTAGGCGACCGGATCGGGTGCAAGGAACGGAGCGATGGCGCCACCCGCGGAATCGGCCGTCTGAAGGATGACGAGCGGGTCGGCGGACCCCCTCAGGGCCCGTGCGGCGAGAACGAGCAGCGTCCAAGCATGTTCACCCGCGCGATAGGTCGGCGCGAAGAGTTCGTTGTCGAAGTCGAGGAACGCCACGACGTCGGCCCCGTTCAATCGATGCAGCAATGCTTCGGTGCCGACATACACGCCGGCCTCGCGGTTGCCGGGAGTGTCGGCCTCGGCGGTGACTTGATGGACTGCACGACCCGACGCCGCACGAATTTCCTCGGCCATTCGCGCCACTCCCTTGCGCAGCAACGAGACCGAGCCGGAACCACACCGCGTGCAGACGACCGGCCGTACGTGTCCGCACGCGCGGCATTCGAGATGTGCGTCGAGGGTCATCGCGGACCCGCAGAGTTCGCAACGGGCGATTTCGCGACACGAGCGACATGCGACGAGACGAGCCCGACCCTTGACGTTGAGGATGCACGCAACAACGGTGTCGGAGCGGCGAAGTTGTTCGATGAGCGGCGACGACAACAAGCCCGATGTCGGGGCATCATCGTCGCCGACCCCGGAGTACGGATCAACCGCGACGATTCGCGGCCAATCACCCTGCCGCGCCGCGGGACTCACCGTTCGTTGTGCGCCTGCCCACTCGATGGCGGACACGGTGGGCAATGGCGAGATGAGGAAACACGCCGCTCCGGCGCGTCGCGTCCGCTCGATGGCGACGTCGCGGACGTGCCACGTCGGTGCACGCTCTTCTTGGTGTCGCTCGTCGTGTTCGTCGACAACCACGATCGCCGCAAGGCCCGGGCACGGCGCCCAGACTGCGCTTCGCGCACCGACGACGACGTCGACACCTTCTGCCGCACGTTGCCAGTCGTCGGGCATGATCGCCACGGACAATCCCTCGCGCCGCAGTGCAAGACCGACACCACGCGCTTGGGCGACGCCGGGACACACGATGATCGTTCGTCCGGCGCGAAGCGCGCTCTCGACAACCCTGCGCAAGGGTCGCGACGGCGGCCACACGACCACTCCGCCACCGAGATCGACAAGTGCGTCGACGGCTTCCTCGCTGTCACCCCGCCCGACGGTGCGCCCGGCGACGTTGGTGACGAGGCGCTTCACGCGCTTGGGCGGCGATGCGACGCGAAGCACCGCACGCATCGGACCCGCGAAGCGACGTGCCGCCCAACGGGCCAGATCGACGACCTCGGGGTCGGGCCCGACCGAGAGAACGGCCTCGATCGGTTTCAGGTCGTAATCGGGCGCCTGCGATGCGTCCGGCACCGACTCGACGACCCACGCATCGACCCTGCGCCCGTTCAGAACCACGCGAACGATGGATCCGATCGGTACGTCGGAGTTCGGGTCGGAAGCGACGTAGTCGAAGGTCTTGTCGATCCCCGTGACGTCGGGGACAACGCGCAGGACGTGCGTCAGATCTTCAGCGCTGCCTTCAGCGCGTCGAGCCGCGTCAGTTGCTCCCAACTGAACTCGGGCAGGTTGCGACCGAAGTGACCGTACGCAGCCGTCTTCTTGTAGATCGGCCGCTTGAGGTCGAGGTCGCGCACGATCGCAGCGGGGCGCAGGTCGAACACCTGACGCACCGCGGCTTCGATCGCGGCGGGCGACACCTTTTCGGTACCGAATGTCTCGACGAGGATGCTGACGGGGTGCGCAACGCCGATTGCGTAGGCCACCTGGACTTCACAGCGTGATGCCGCACCCGACGCGACGACGTGCTTGGCGACCCACCGTGCCGCATAGGCGGCCGAACGGTCGACCTTCGAGGGGTCCTTGCCCGAGAACGCACCGCCGCCGTGACGGCCCATGCCGCCGTAAGTGTCGACGATGATCTTGCGACCCGTGAGGCCGGTGTCGGCGTGCGGACCACCGAGAACGAACTTGCCCGTTGGGTTGACGAAGATCTCGTAGTCGTCGTTGACGAACTGCGCCGGGATGACGGGACGGATGACCTGTTCGATGAGGTCGGGACGAATGAGCGTGTCGCGATCGGCCTCGGCCGAGTGCTGCGTGGAGATGAGGACGGTCTTCAAACGAACCGGCTTGCCGTTCTCGTAATCGAAGGTGACCTGGGTCTTGCCGTCGGGGCGCAGGTACGGCACCGCACCGGACTTGCGCACCTCGGTCAGGCGCTCGGCCATGCGGTGGGCCAGCCAAATGGGAAGGGGCATGAGATCGGTGGTTTCGTCGCAGGCGTAGCCGAACATCATTCCTTGGTCGCCCGCACCCTGGCTGTTCAGGATGTCTTCGCCGCTCTTGCCCTTGCGCACCTCTTCGGATGAGTCGACACCCTGGGCGATGTCGGGGCTCTGCGCGTCGAGGGTGACCATGACACCACACGTGTTGCTGTCGAATCCGTAGAGCGCGTTGTCGTAACCGATGCCCTTGATGGTTTCGCGCGCGATGCGCGGAATGTCGACATACGCCTCGGTCGTGATTTCACCTGCGACGATGCAGAGGCCCGTGGTGAGCAGCGTTTCGCAGGCCACGCGTGCATTCGGATCTTCGGTGAGAATCGCATCGAGGACGGCATCGGAAACCTGGTCTGCCATCTTGTCGGGATGGCCCTCGGTGACGCTTTCCGATGTAAACGTGTATTTGCTCAC
>CAYFNP010000068.1:3037-7441 GCA_964344425.1 uncultured Bifidobacterium sp.
CGGTGAAGTGACTTCTCGACACTATCCAATACGTGTGCGGCGACCCTGTGTTTGTCGGTCAGGTCGACCGTGTCGACCCCTTCCGGCGTGACGATGCTGACGGCGTTGGTGTCGTGGCCGAAACCCACCTGCGGAGCGGAAACGTCGTTGGCAACGACGATGTCGAGGTTCTTGCGGGTCAACTTTCCGCGGGCGTTTTCAACGAGGTTCGACGTCTCGGCCGCGAAACCCACGAGGACCTGCCCCGGTCGTTTTGCGGCACCGAGGCCGGCAAGGATGTCGGGCGTTGGCTCGAGCACGATCGACGGCGCACCGTCCTCTTTCTTCCACTTGCCCTGCGAAACGGGAACCGGTCTGAAGTCGGCGACCGCGGCGGTCATGACGACGACATCGGCACCGGCAGCTGCCGAATCAACCGCAGCCTTCATCTCGGCCGCAGTCTCGACCGAGATCTCGGTGAGACCAGACGATCGTTCACCCACAAAGGGAACCGTTGTGATGAGCGTGACCTTTGCGCCGCGTCGTGCGGCCTCGGCTGCGATCGCATGCCCCTGCTTGCCACTGGAACGGTTCGCAATCACACGCACGGCGTCGATCGGCTCGCGGGTACCACCCGCAGTCACGACGACATGACGACCGGCGAGCGGCGAGTCAACCGGCAGAAGCAACCGACGAACTGCCGCAAGGATCGACTCGGGCGATGCGAGGCGACCCTTGCCCACATCACCTCCGGCCAGACGTCCGTCTTCGGGGTCGACGACGTGCACGCCGCGTGAACGCAGGACCGCCAAATTCTGTTGCACTGCCGGGTGTTCCCACATCTCGGTGTGCATCGCAGGACAGACGACGACCGGCGCACGCGTGGCGATGAGCGTGGCGGTGAGCAGATCGTCGGAGAGGCCTGCCGCGTAGGCCGCAATCACCCGTGCCGTGGCCGGAGCAACGACGATGAGGTCTGCACGTTGGCCGAGCCTTGTGTGCGGAATGACGCTCGAGTCGTCCCAGAGCGACGTGTGCACGGGCTCGGATGACAAGGCACTGAGCGTCGTCTTGCCGATGAAACGTTCGGCATCGGGCGTCATGATTGTGGCGACGTGGGCACCGGCATCGACGAGTTGCCGACAGATCTCGACAGACTTGTATGCGGCGATTCCGCCGGACACGCCGACGACGACGAAACGACCCGCGAGTTCCCCGGCGCTGAACATGCCCGACCCGCTGACGGGTGACCTACTCGGCTGCGGGCTCGGCCGACTCGCCCGACTCGTCACTCGACTCGGCGGAACCGGTTGCCCAGTCGTTGAGATAGGTGTTGCCGTCGACCGCGTCGTAGTACGCGTCGTCCGGCAGTTCCGTCTTCACGATCTTGTCGACGGAGATTTCCTCGAAGGCGATGCTGAGTGGCTTGCGGGCGATCGAGCTGACCTGGGGCGGAATCGAGTTGCCGAGGCCGTCACCCAACTGGTTGAAGTAGGAGTTGATTTGCCGCGCGCGGCGCGCACCAAGGGTGACCAGGGCGAACTTCGAATCGGTACGGTCGAGGAGGTCCTCGATGCGGGGGTTGATCATCGAATCATTGGCGCGCATGGCTGTCAGGCTACCGACAGATCGGGCAATTCGGGCCGATTCAGTGGCCCTGACCCCGACGGCTGCGCTCGTGGTGGACGATTCTGGCGAGCTCTTGGAGGGTCAGTTCGAGGTCGTCGTTCACCACTACGTGGTCGGCCATCGCAATTCCGACCGGTTCTTCTTCTTCCGCCTTGCGAAGACGCGCTTCAACCTTGTCTTCGGCATCGCCGCGCCCGCGCAGTCGACGCTGCTGTTCGAGCCTCGAGGGTGGCAACAGGAAGACGAGAACTGAGTTCGGGTGCACGAGTTTCACCTGACGCGCGCCGTCGACCTCGATTTCGAGGACGATGTCGCGGCCGGGCACGGCCTCGGGTAGTGGAGTGCCGTAGTAGTTGCCGAGAAACGACGTCCACTCGAGAAAACCGGCGCTTGCGATGCGGTCCTCGAACTCGTCGCGGGTAACGAAGTGGTAGGCATCGTGGCGCTCGCCGTCGCGGCGTCCGCGGGTCGTCCACGAGCGGCTGAGCCAGAGGCGATCGTCGCGCTGGACCAGTGCTTCGACGATGGTGCCCTTGCCGACGCCACCGGGACCGGAAACGATGAAGACCAACGGCGTGCCTGCGTGCAGTTCGTCGTGACGCTCGTCCTGCATGTCGTCACACTACCGAAACATCACCGATGCGTGCGCGACGCGACGTCGGACCACCTCGACTCGCCGTGTCTCGCCATCCATCGGTGCATTTCGTTCAACACGCGCATCGGTGCGGCCGGATGGAGAAACGTCGCGGTTCCCACCTGCACTGCGTCGGCGCCGGCGAACATCATCTCGATTGCGTCGAGGCCCGTCGCGATTCCACCCACTCCGATGATTGCGACATCGGGTAGGGCGCCTCGGACGTCGTGAACGGCGCGAACCGCCACCGCGTGCATCGCGCGGCCCGACACTCCCCCGCCGCCGTTACCCAGCACTGGCCGTGCCGTCTCGGTGTCGATGACCATGCCGAGCAGAGTGTTCACGAGTGTCAGTGATTCCGCGCCGGCCTCGACGACCGCGCTCGCAACTTCGACAATGCGGTCGGTGTTCGGACTCAGCTTCGCCCACATCGGGAGACCCGCTTCTCGGCACGCGTCGATGACTGCGGCACTCGCCGCCACGTCGTGGGCGATGATCCCGCCGCGACCCTCGAGGTTCGGACACGAGAGGTTGACTTCGAGCGCCGCAAGACGCTGCGCCACGGGTGCCAACATGCGCGCGGCACGCCGGTAGTCGTCGACGCCCCGTCCCCAGATGCTGGCAACGACGCGCGCTCGCTTCGATTCGAGCGCCGGCAGATCGTGTCGTATCCATTCGTCGACACCGGGTCCTTGAAGACCCACCGCGTTGATCATTCCCGCTGCGACGGGGTGCACCCGCGGCGCCGCATTGCCGGGCCACGGCTCGTGGTACAACGACTTGACGACGACTGCTCCGATGCCGGCGAGGTCCATGTACGCGGACAACTCGGTTCCGTGTCCGGCCGTACCGGACGCGGTCATGACGGGCTGGTCGAGCACGACTGATCCAAGCCGCACCGAGTCGACGATGCGCGCGCGGAGTCGCCTAGAACCCACTCGGCCGCCTCAACGCGTCGCCGATCGTGAACCGGACGCGTGGTACTCCTGGATCGAACGCACCGTGACCGGCCGTTCACGTTGTTCAAGAAGCCCGTGGAACGCGGCGAGCGCGGCCTCGATGGTCGTGACCGACGAGACCCGGTGAACGTTCGCCGCCATTCGGATCGCCTGGCCGTCGGATCGTGATCCGCTGCCGCGCGGCGTGTTGACGACGAATGCCACACGACCGGCCTCGATGAGCCCGACGGCGGTTCGCGCGGGGTCCGACGACTCGGAGACCTTTGCCACGATTTCGTCGACCTTGATGCCGAAGCGTTCGAGATAATGCGCGGTTCCCGACGTTGCCGCAATACCGAGACCGAGCGCGCGAAGCCGCTTGGCAACGACAAGACCGGCCGGCTTGTCCTTGTCGGCGAGCGAGAGGAAGACCAAGCCTTCGGTCGGCAACGTGGTACCGGCCGCGGTTTCTGCTTTCACGAACGCGAGACCAAAGGTCGAGTCGACACCCATCACTTCGCCGGTCGAGCGCATCTCGGGCCCGAGAGCCGTGTCGACGTCGGGGAAACGATTGAACGGCAGCACTGCTTCCTTTACCGACACGTGGCCGACGACCGGTTCGACGAGAAGTCCCTCGTTGCGCAGCTCGGCAAGCGTCGACCCGAGCATGACGCGCGTCGCCACCTTTGCCAGCGGTACGCCGGTGGCCTTGGCGACGAAGGGCACCGTACGACTGGCGCGCGGGTTCGCTTCGATGACGTACACCGTGGTTCCCGACACCGCGAACTGGACGTTCAACAACCCGACGACGCCGAGCGCGTTGGCAAGCGACGTTGCATACGACGAAATGACTTCCACGACCCAATTCGGCAGCGTTTGTGGCGGGATCGCGCAGGCACTGTCGCCCGAGTGCACTCCCGCCTCCTCGACGTGCTCCATGACGCCGCCGATGAGCACCTCGCCCGTGCGGTCGCGAACCGCATCGACGTCGACCTCGGTTGCGTCTTCAAGGAAACGATCGACAAGCACGGGTCGCTCGGCGGACAGCCCGCCCTCGCGTCCAAGCGAACCGTCTCTCGCAAGTTCCGCCATCGCCCGAGCGAGGTGCGCCTCGTCGTGGACGATCTGCATGGCACGACCGCCAAGGACGTAACTCGGCCGCACGAGAACCGGGTAGCCAACCGTCCGGGCGATGTCGCGCGCTTCTTCGAACGTGACGGCGGT
>CAYFNP010000069.1:0-7375 GCA_964344425.1 uncultured Bifidobacterium sp.
TGTCGAAAGATTCGCGGGCCTTCTACACCGCCCCGATCAAGGCGCTGTCCAACCAGAAGTTCCGCGACTTCCAGCAGCTTTTCGGAATCGAGAAAGTCGGCCTCTTGACCGGCGATTCCAGCATCAATGCGGACGCACCGATACTCGTCATGACAACCGAAGTACTGCGCAACATGATTTACGCGGGTTCTTCGTCGCTCGACGATCTGTCCCACGTGGTGCTCGACGAGGTCCATTTCCTGCAGGACGAGTACCGCGGGCCGGTGTGGGAAGAGGTGATCATTCACCTGCCGATGGAAGTAGCGCTCGTCTGCCTTTCCGCAACCGTTTCAAACGCTGCTGAAGTCGCTTCGTGGCTGACAACGGTTCGGGGCGATACCCGCGCAATCGTCGAGACCAAGCGGCCCGTCGAACTGCAGCATCATCACGCATTCCATGACCGTGCAACCGGCCAAACGCGCGTTATCCCGACTCTCGAAGGTTCCCGACTCAATCCACGATTGCGCAAGGTCATCCAATCCGACTCCACGAGCACCGCCAACCGAGGCGCTCGCGGCGGGCGTCGTGAAGGTGGCTTCAAGAGCGGTCGCATCGGTCCACCGGGCAGAACCGAGATCGTCGAAGAACTTCGCAACCTCGACATGTTGCCCGCGATCTTTTTCATTTTCAGCCGGAACCAATGCGACGAAGCCGCGAAGGCCGCCCGTCGGGGAGCGGTCTCGTTCGTCTCACGTGCAGAATCCGAGGCCGTCCTTGCCATCTCACGTCGCTATCGCGACAGGATGACACCGGACGAACGAACCGCACTCGATTTCGAAGGCTTTGTCGACCTTGTGTCCAAGGGGGTCGCGCCCCACCACGCAGGGCTGGTGCCGGCCTTCAAGGAGATGGTCGAAGAGGCCTTCACCGCGGGGCTCATCAAGGTGGTCTTCGCAACCGAAACGCTTGCGGTCGGAATCAACATGCCTGCACGCACCGTTGTCATCGACAAGTTGACCCGATACACGGGCGAACGGCATGTCCCACTCAAACCTTCGGATTTCACGCAATTGACGGGCAGGGCCGGCCGTCGGGGCATTGACGCGATCGGGCACGCCGTCACGCTTCACAGTCCTTTCGTTTCGCTTGACGAAGTAGCCCGCTATGCAACGAACCGACAATTCGTTCTCACCTCGGCGTTCCGGCCGACTTTCAACATGACGGTCAATCTCGTGCGCACCCATTCCGAGCGCGAGGTTCGCCATCTTCTCAATCTGTCGTTCGCCCAATTCCAGTCGAACGCATCGGTGGTCGCGATTCAGTCTCGACTCGAGCGGCGGCGCGAAGCACTGATAGCGGCAGAGTCGCGGGCCCACAGCGTTTACGGCGACATCTGGGCCTATCGCCGGTCTCGCGGGATCGGTCGGGATACGGCGGTTCGCTCTGCAGACGACCGTGCGCTGTGGGAGAGTCTCGCTCCGGGCGACGTCATCGCGGGACCCGTCGACGGTCACGAAGAAAAGTTGCTTGTCGTCGCGACCGCGGCACGTAAGCGCGGATTGAAAGTGACGGTTCTCGACGTTCATCAGGCGGTCCGTGGACTCCTTCTCGAGGACTTCGACAACACCCCTCTTGTGGTGGGGCGCATCGAACTGGGCGACGAATTCTCGGTATGGAACCCGGCCGAGGTACGAGCGCTGACGCAGCGACTGCAACATTTCCGACACGACCGGAGGCCCCTGGCACCATCCGACCAGATAGGCGGCGCGTTCGATCGAATATCGGACGATCCGCGCTTCAACGAAAGAATGCGCCACGCCGACAACGCCGATCGAATTCGCGGTGACATCATGCGCATGGAGCAGCAGTTGGCGGGTGAAGCGCGCGCCGTGGCTGCGACCTTCGACAAGGTGCTTGACCTGCTCGTACGGCGCAACTTCGTCGCAGGATGGTCACTCACCCCGAAGGGCTCGGTCCTGGCCGGAATCTTCCACGAGTGCGACCTGCTCGTGTCTGAATCGATCGAACTCGGCGTCCTCAACGGACTGAGCATGGTTGACCTCGCGGCCGTTGTTTCTTGCGTCGTTTACGAACGGAGATCGACCGACGACGTCGACCATCCCCATCCCTCCGAAGCCGTCGAAAAGCGTTTCGAACGTCTCGAAGACCTGAGCTTCGAAATTCAATCCGCCGAGGAATCTGCGGGCCTACCCGTCCACAGGTCTCCCGACAATGGTTTTGCTCGAACGGCCGCACTGTGGGCAGCGGGCGCCGACCTCTCGAAGATCCTCGACGTGGTTCCCGACATGGGCGCGGGAGACTTCGTTCGCACCGTACGTCAGGTCGTGGACCTGCTGCGCCAAATAGAACGTTGCGCTCCGGACGCACGGTTGCGCGAGACCGCAGGCCGCGCCGCGGCGGCCATGTTCCGCGGGATCGTCGTTGGCAGCGACGTCACCGCGGAGTCCAACCCCGAAGCTGGCGCCACGTGACCATCCGTCCGGGAGAAGAGTGGGGCGAGATCGTCGCCGAACCGGACGAGGGCGAGACGATCACGGGCGACCTGGCTCGCGAGATCGGAGTCGACGAACGCGCGCTGCGTCCACACGAAGCGGTTGAATGGCGGCTCCTTCCGCTCGACGTGCTCGTCGTCGAGACCACGGACAGCCAGGGGCACCGAGGCGATCTGCGCGAAACCTCATGGATCACGGCGGGCCGACCGTTGTTCGGGCCGTTTGTCGTCGTCGCATCGACGTCGTTTGTCCACGGGCGAAGACTCTTCTCTCGGGCCCACCCCAATGACGGACGCTTCGAGTGGTTTTCTCTCTCACCCCGAATGGGGCTTCGTCAACGCATCGCGTTCCGTCACCGCACTCGAACCGAAACGCACCTCCCACACCCCGACGTGACAACCGGGTCAGGTGCCGAATTTCGTTACGAGTTCGCCCGACCGACCGTCGTCCGTGCTGCGTCAGGAGCCCGCATACGCGACGTGTTGCAGCTCCGGGTCACGATCAACGTCGACGCGGCAAGGCTGTACCTCCCGATTTGTAGGATCGAGCCATGACGACCTCGCAGGACATCCGCACGATGAAAGACGAGGCGGTCGCCACGATCGACCGCCTTGCCGCGACCCTCATCGACGTCAGTCACGACATCCACGCCCACCCCGAGCTCAACTACGAAGAAGAGCACGCACACGACCTTCTGAGCGACGCCCTGGCGGATGCGTTTCCCGATCTCACACGACGGGCGTACGGCGTTGACACCGCCTTCCACGCGGTCGCCAACGACAACAGAGGTGACGATGCCGTACGCGTCGGAATCCTTCTCGAGTACGACGCGCTTCCCGAGATTGGTCACGCTTGTGGACACAACATCATCGCTGCCGCGGGCCTCGGCGCTGCGCTTGCCCTCAAGCCTCTGGTCTCCGCAACGAGCGGAATACTCGAGGTCTACGGGACGCCCGCAGAAGAAGGGGGTGGTGGCAAGATCGCGATGGCCCGCAACGGCGCGTTTCGCGGATTGTCCGCGGCAATGATGGTGCACCCCGCCGACTCGGATCTCACGGCGATGCGCGCGATTGCGATCCACGAATGCTGCGCCAAGTTCCACGGTCGCGAGGCACATGCTGCCGCGGCCCCGCATATGGGTCGCAACGCCCTCGACGGCGCGGTTCTCGCCTACAACTCGATCGCCGCGCTTCGCCAACACATACGACCGACCGAGCGGATTCACGGCGTGTTCACTCACGGTGGCGACAAGGCCAACATTGTTCCGAAGTTCGCTTCGATGAATTGGTACGTGCGCTCCGACACGCTCGACACGCTGCGACCGCTGAAAGCCCGCGTCGAAGATTGTTTTCGCGGTGCGGCGCTTGCCACGGGCTGCGAGGTGGAACTCGAGTGGGAGGACCACGCGTACGCCGACGTTCGCGATTCCGCCGCCATACTGACCGCGTTTGTCGCGAACGGTCGGTCGGTCGGACGCGATTTCGCCCCTCCTTCGCCGATGACGATGGTGGTCGGATCCACCGACATGGGAAACGTCAGCTACATCGCACCCTCCATCCACCCGATGATCCAGGTTGCACCTCGAGGGGTTCCCATCCACACCGCCCGGTTCGCCGATCACGCGAAGGCACCTGAAGGCGACCGCGCGGTGCTCGACGGCGCGAAGACCCTGGCACTGACCGCCATCGATGTCCTCATGAACCCGGACCTGCGTGGTCGAATCTCGGCCGAACACGCGGCGATCGGCTCGCTGCCCGAGGGAGTGCTCTGACGGTCCCTCGTCGGGACCACCCGGACTCGTAGCATTGTCGACCGTGACGGTGTACGTGCCCGAGGAATTCACTGCGGCCGAAGCCGACATCCTGCGTCGGTATTTCACCAATCTCGATTCGCCCGTCTTTGCTCTGGTCAATCTCCCCGAGGTCGTGAAGGGTGCGCTCTTCGCGCGGTACAGCCGCAGTGCCAAGAGCCTACGACGCCTCTTTCTCGACGAATTCGTCGGAGAACTCGACATTCGGGGTGACCAGACGTTCGATGCGACGATCGGCGTCGCCCGCGCAGAGGATCTGTACGAAAAGGTCTTCGTCGAGTACGGGGACGATTCGGTGGCCCAGCTCGGTGGAGTTCATCTCGCCTGCGAGCAGGCCTCGAACATCCTGACGAAGATCCTCGAGTGGGGTCGGCTCATGAGCTACCTCGAGCAAAGTACGCGCTACATCTCCTACGACGTCAGGCTTGGGGGCCGGTACCGCTACTACCGCGACCCCGACATCCTCTCCGGAAAGTTCGGCACCAGATACGTCGGCGACATGGACCGCATGTTCGACTCGTACAGCAAGCTCGTCGACGACCTCACGGCGCACGTCCGCAAGGTTGTACCCCAGGGCCCGCGCGACAGTGACTTCATCTACAGGCAGGCCACGCGGGCCAAGGCGCTCGACGCCGTCCGAGGGGCGCTGCCGGCTGCTGCGTTGTCGAACGTCGGCATCTACGGCAGCGGCCAGGCCTTCGAGGCGCTCTTGCTTCGCATGCGATCGAGTGCGTTACCCGAGGCGCGGCTCTATGCCGATCTCATGCTGCAGGAGCTTCGTAAGGTCATTCCGAGCTTCCTGCGACGGGTTGATCAACCCGACAGGGGAGGGCGGTGGTCGCAATACCTTTCGGACACGGCGACCGAAACCGGACTCGCCGTCGAGGCTCTCTTCGGTGGAGATGCCGTCGCCGAAACGACGGAACCGGTCACATTGGTCGACTTCGATCCCGATGGCGAAGACAAGCTGCTTGCGGCAATCTGCTACGGACACACCCATCTGTCCGAGAGCCAGATTTTTCGCCGTGTCGCCGGGCTGTCGCATGACGAGAAGGTTTCGCTGATCCGTGCATACGTCGGCGATCGGTCGAACAGGCGCCATCGCCCCGGACGCGCGTTCGAGCGCATCGATTACCGCTTCGACGTTCTGTCGGATTACGGCGCGTTCCGCGACCTGCAGCGTCATCGCATGCTCACCATTGAGTGGCAACCTCTCACGATCGAGCATGGCTACGTCCGTCCGGAAATCCTCGACGAAGCCGGCCGTGCAGGCGACTTCGACGAAGTGATGGAACGCAGCGCGGCCCTCTACGAGGCTCTTTCCGTCGAATACCCGGCCCAGGCCGCCTATGCGGTCAGCATGGCCTACCGAATCCGTTACGTCATGCAGTTCAACGCTCGCGAGGCGATGCACATGCTCGAGCTCCGCTCCAGCCCGCAAGGGCACCCGGCCTACCGGCGCGTGGCTCTCGAAATGCACCGCCAAATCCGCGATGTCGCCGGTCACAGGGCAGTGGCCGAGGCAATGTCGCACATGACCACCGAGGCCCCCGAACTCGAACGCCTCGAGGCCGAGAGACGGGCGGAATCGCGTCGTACGGGAGCAAACGGGCAGAACTGACGTCCCGATTTGTACAACCGATGGTTCCAGCACCTATGGTGCGCGCCTGAAAGGGCGGGGTGTGCCTATTATCCCCGCGCGGAATGACCAGAGCCCGTCGGTGGCTCCGGTTTCATCGGCAAAGAGTCACTCACGGATCAACAGAAGAACACGAGAAGAAGAACAAGAGAGGTCTCCGGTACATGGCAAGCAAGAAGGGCAAGCCCGACAAAGCAGCCAAGCCTTCCGCCAAGAAGAAGGCGTCGAAGAAGGCCGTACCGGCCGTTGACGACGTCGAAGAGGACGAAGAGATCATCGACGCCGAGGATGCAGAAGCCGAACCGGACGACGTTGACCCCGAAGAACTTGACGAAGATCTGGAAGATGGCGAGTTCGCCGAGGGAGACGACGAGTTCGAGAGAGACGACGAGGAATTCGGCGGCGATGACGAAGAAGAGGGCGACGAGGTACCCATTGCCCGTCGACCGACCGACGAGGAAGACGACGACGATCTCACGACGCCTGACGATGTCGAGGCCGACCTCGACACGATCTTGAAAGACCGCCTCGTCGCCGCCGAGGACGTACCCGAAGAGGACGACGAGGAACAGGAAGTCGACGAGCGCTCACCCGACGGCGATGCTCTGCAGCCACGGCGAGCCGACGAAGAGATGTGCACTTCGTGTTTTCTTCTCGTGCGGCGTGCCGCGCCCAACTGTCCGGTCGGCGACGACGGTTGCCCGATCTTCGCGCGCTGAGAACAAGACCGGGGTGGTCCATGAGCTACGGCGCCATCGAACGCCACGTTCGAAATTCGCACGCGATCGGCAAGTTGGTCGTTGACTCCGTTGTCCACCGACTCGGATCGCTGGTGCGCACGGCGCCACGGCCGCGGCCCGACGACGTGGCGACGGGCGACGAATCACGCGTCGTGCGAGACGCGACGACCGGGTCCCGTTTGCCGTTCGCCGAAGGGGAGTACGTGTCCCTCACATCGGGCGACGTTGTCGAACTGATATCTCGTAGCGACGACGACACGGTGCGGGCAATTGGTGATTTCGAGTCGCAACACCGCCGACGTCGCCTCGTCCTGGAGGCGGTTGCACGAAGGGTCGGGGCATGAATCCGACAGAGTCGACCAGCGTCGAGGACGTGGACGGCGCCCTCGCGTCGTACCTGCGGAGAAGAGAGGGCCAGCGGGGTATCGACACCTACGGCTGGTTTGTTCGGGTTTTGCGTTCGTCGGCCTCGGCCGCTGCGCACGTCCTGACCGCTTCCGACGCGACGGCAATGATCATCGACACCGACGAGTGTCGCGTCATTTGTTGCCTCGACGGCTCACCCGAAACGTGCGCAAAGTTGATCGAATACGCGCGGTCCGACTCAAAGACCATCCGCCTGCGTGGACTGGCACTCCCCGGGGACAGGGCGACGAAAAACCTCTTCGAAGAGGCGCGCCTACCGGCGCAGCTG
>CAYFNP010000070.1:0-7279 GCA_964344425.1 uncultured Bifidobacterium sp.
TGTCGTCGTCGAGTGCTACCGACGCACCGGATGTTGGAGACACGGCCATTTACTTGTCAGGAGCAGGTGGTTTCTTTGTCCGGAATCTTGAGATCGATGAGGTAATCGTCGACGAGGTTGGTGACGCAGTCGCTGGTGCCGTAGCCGGTGTGTTGGTCTTCGGTGGCGATGATCAGGCGTCCATCGCTGAGCGCTGCTGCCATCTTGCGCGACGACTCGAGCGGTGTGGCGGCGTCGCCGGTGGTGCCGACGACGACGATCGGCGATGTGCCGATGTCAGTGATGGTGGTCTTCGGCTTCGATGGCACCGGCCAGAGTGCACAGTTGAACCCGATCGCAAAGAACTTTCCGAGCCGCGGCGCAATGGCAGTGAACTGTGGAATCTCTGCCTCGATGTCGTCGACCTTTTCGCCACCGTTGTCGTCGAGGCAACTGATCGCGATGAAGGCCTCGAGCAGGTTGTCGTACGAGCCATCCGCACGACGCTGGTAGTAGTCGTCGTAGAGGGCGAGGAGGCCCGTCCCATCTGCGATCGGCTTCTTCGTTGCATCTGCGATTGCTTCGGCGAGAGTCGGCCACAATGCAGACGAGTACATGGCATCGACGACCGCCGTATAGGTGACGGTCGAATTCACGAGCGTTCGTTTGTCGTTGACAAAGAGCGGATCGCGTTCGACGCGAGCGATCATGTCATCGAACAGGGCAGCGGGATCGCCGTTGTTGTAAGCCGCACATGTTTTGCGACTTGCACAGTCGGCGAAGAACGCGTTGAGTTCGCGTTCGAACCCGGCCGCTTGGTCGAGACCCGACTGGAGGTACGACGCATTCGGGTCGGCCGCGCCGTCGAAAACAGCTGTCCGAACGGTGTCGGGGAAGAGGTGGGCCCACATGGCGCCGAGTTCGCTGCCGTAGGAGAAGCCGAAGTACGAAATCTTGTCGTAGTCGAGTGCGCGGCGTAGCGAATCGATGTCGCGGGCGGCCGAGACCGTCGAGATGTACGGCAGGATGTCGCCGCTCTTTTTTTCGCAGGCATCGTTGAACGCCTGAGCATCGTCGACAAGTTTCTGGCGTTCCTCGGGCGAATCGAATGTGATGTCGGCGGTGAAGTAGGGATCGATCTCGTCGATGCAGTCGACGAACGGGGTGCTCTCGCCCGTTCCGCGCGGGTCGAGCGCAATGATGTCGAAGTGGTCGAGGATGTTCTGCGAGAAATAGAACTCGGCGTCGGTGGCCATCGTCGCGCTTTCGGCGCCGGGCCCGCCACGGTTCACGAACAACGGACCGACGACCGCAGACGGCTTGTCGGCGGGCCGGAACTTGACGTGAAGAGCGAACGTGCCGACCGAAGGGTTCTCGTAGTCGTAGGGCACGTTGAAGGTCGCGCACTTGATCGTGGAACCCTTCTTGCAGGGTGACCAATCGACGGGAGTGACCGCAGGCTGCGGCACGACCGACGTCGAGGACGCGGGTTCCGTCGTCGAAGCGGGTCCGGTTGACGTTGGTTCTGCGACCGTATCGATTGGGACGTCGGTTGTCGGGACTGAGTCCGCGGGTTCGGCGCGGTCGGACGACCCGCACGACGAAGCAAGGATCAAAGCGGCGAAAGCGGCGACAACAATGCGGAGTGATGGCTGCCGACGCATGAGTTCGTAGGCTACGACCTCTAGCCTCACCAGCGTGCGGATGAACCCTCACATGATGTTGCCGGGCGATGCCAGTGCAGTCGCCGGAGCAAAGCTCGGACGTCGATCACTTGCACGTGTGTGGCGATTCGCTCGTCCGTACCGCTGGTCGATCGCCGGATTCCTCGGCGCGATCCTTGTGTCGGCGCTTCTCGCCCTCGCACCGCCTCTGCTTTTCCGCGCGATTCTCGATACGGCGATTCCCGACAAGAACAAGGGACTCATCACGGTTCTCGCGGCCGTTCTCGTTGCGGCGGCACTGGGCGATGCGTTGCTGGCGATCGTCCAACGCTGGTACTCATCGCGCATCGGCGAGGGGCTGATTTTCGATTTGCGGGTCGCACTTTTCGACAAGGTGCAGCAGATGCCGATCGCATTCTTCACGCGGACACAGACGGGGGCGCTCATCAGCCGACTGAACAACGACGTTGTCGGCGCCCAGACCGCGGTCACCAGCACGCTTGGCAGCGTCGTGTCGAACGTCGTCGTCTTGACCACCACGTTGGTGGCGATGATCGCGCTCGAATGGCGTCTCACACTGTTGTCGCTGGTCGTTCTTCCGTTGTTCATCATCCCGGCGAAGCGTGTGGGTCACAAACTGCAGGAGATCTCGCGCGAGCAGATGGGTCTGAACGCCGAGATGAACACTCAGATGACCGAACGTTTCAACGTGGCCGGGGCGATGCTGGTCAAGTTGTTCGGGCGTCACCACGACGAAGTCGGTGCATTTTCTCGTCGGGCGGGTCGCGTCCGCGACATCGGCATCCGCTCTGCGTTGTACGGGCGCATCTTCTTCGTTGCTCTTGGTTTGGTCGGCGCGTTGGGGGCTGCGGCGATCTACGGTGTCGGTGCACACCTCGTCGTCAATGGCGATATCTCGGCGGGCACATTGGTTGCGATGGCGGCATTTGTGCAGCGCATTTACCAGCCGTTGACCGGACTGACGAACTCGCGCATCGAGGTCATGACGGCGTTCGTCAGCTTCGATCGGGTGTTCGAGGTGCTCGACGCGCCGGTGATGATCCAGGATTCACCCGCCGCCATCGACCTGGTCGATGCACGTGGGGAAGTCGAATTCAAGGACGTGACGTTCCGTTACCCCGCCGGCCGCGACGTGTCGATCGGCTCGCTCGAGGCGTCGGGAGTCATGCAGGGAACCGATCCGGACAGCGATGTTCTTCACGGAGTCTCGCTGCGGGTGGTTCCCGGCGAAACCATCGCACTGGTCGGTGCAAGCGGCGCAGGGAAGACGACTCTCGCATCGCTCGTTCCCCGCCTGTACGACGCGGTGTCGGGCTCGGTCTTGATTGACGGTCATGACGTGCGCTCGCTGACCCTCGAGTCGTTGCGCGCCGCGGTCGGTGTTGTCTCGCAGGACCCGCACCTGTTCCACGAGACCATCGCGGACAACCTGCGCTACGCACGGCCGACGGCAACCGACGACGACCTGCGTTCGGCGTGTGCGTCGGCACGAATTCTCGACATGATCGAGGCATTGCCCGACGGGTTCCGAACCGTGGTCGGCGAACGCGGGTACCGGATGTCGGGCGGGGAAAAGCAGCGGCTTGCCATCGCACGGCTGTTGTTGAAGGATCCAGCGATCATGGTCCTCGACGAGGCGACCAGCCATCTCGACAACGAAAACGAGGCCGCGGTGCAGGCTGCGCTCGACGAGGCGCTGCGCGGTCGCACCGCCCTTGTCATCGCACATCGTCTGAGTACCGTGCGCGGTGCTGACCGGATCGTCGTCCTTGACGAGGGTCGCATCGTTGAAACGGGAACGCACGAGGAACTCATGGCACGCAACGGCTTCTATGCAGCGCAGGTGAGTGCCGGTTCCACCGAGGGGATCCTCTCGTGAGCGAAGATTTTGATGACGATTTCGACGACGATCTGACGGACGACGAATTCGACGACGAACTCGAAGGGGCTGACGAGGTGGCTCGCGACCTCACTTTCAGCGTTGGTGAGTTCATCGAGGCGGTGAACCACGTGCTGCGCCGCGGCTTTCCCGGAGGTGCATGGGTTCAGGGCGAGGTGTCGCGTTGGCGCGTCGTCGGACGCAATGCCTATTGCGATCTCATCGAACACGAAGGTTCGAAGGTCGCTGCGAAGGTCGAACTCTCGTTCTTCGGCCAGCGTTTCGCCGCGGTGCAAAAGACGCTGAGCCAGCATCGCGTGAAGATCGAAGACGGCGTGAAAATCCGCATCCAGGGGACACCCGAAGTCTGGGACGAGGCCGGCAAGTTCAGCATCATCGTGTCGGCCATCGACCCACGTTTCACGCTCGGCGACATGCAGGCAACGCGCGATGCGATCGTGAAGAAACTGAAGGATGCCGGGCTGTACGACGAGAACAGGTCGCGGGAGATGCCCGAATTTCCGTTGCGCGTCGGCGTTGTCACCAGCGTCGGTACGGCCGCGTGGCGCGACATCATCAGCAGGTTCGAGGCGAGCGGTCTGCCATTCCAGTTGAAGGTGGCCGACGTTCGCGTACAGGGAAGCGATGCGGTGCCGGGAATCGTCGATGCCCTGTGGAGGCTGGGAACTCGCGACGATGTCGACGTCATCATGATGATCCGTGGTGGCGGGGCGAAGACCGACCTTGCCTGTTTCGATGCCGAGCAGATCGCGGTTGCCATCGCGCAGTGCCCGGTCCCCGTCATCACCGGCATTGGCCACGAAATCGATGTCAGCATCGCCGACGAGGTGGCCCACAGCAGTTACACAACACCGACTGCGTGTGCCGCGGCGTTGATCGATCAGGTGAAGTCGATGGTCGATGCCGCCGAGGGGACATGGTCGGCTGTCGAGCGCATCGCGCTGTCGTCACTCGAGCTCGCCGAATCCCGCCTGCTGCAACGCGCGGCCGCAATCAAGTCGAACGCGGTCGGTGCACTCGAGCGATCGCACACGAACATTGCGCTCGCTGCACAGCGGGTCACCGTGCGCCCCGCGACGATTCTCGGTTCGGCCGAATCGACCTTGGCGACCCTCGAGGCGCGGACCCGCCTCCTCGACCCGGTGAACACCATGGCGCGCGGTTGGACCATCACCCGCCGCGCCGACGGATCGACCATTCGGTCAGTTGCCGACGCGAAGACGGGCGACACGTTGGTCACGACGCTCGCCGACGGCACACTCACGAGCACGGTGACGGGAGACGATCACGATGGCTGACAAGACAACGAACAGTTCGAAGAAGCAGGGCGCCAAAGATCAGGACGTCGGTGAACTCGGCTACGCCGAGGCCCTTGCCGAACTCGAATCCATCCTTGATGAACTCGAGTCGAGCACGGTCGATGTCGACGTGCTCGCTGCCCGTGTGCAGAGGGCGGGGGCGCTCATCCGTCACTGCCGTGCCAAGATCGGCGACGCTCGACTGCACGTCGAGCAGGTCGTCGGTGAAATCGATGACAAAGCCTGAGATTCCCGACTTCGTCGCTCAACTCGCCGGTCGGGTCGAGTCCGAACTCGCAGCGCTGATCGACCGTGAAGAGAGTCGGTGGAAGGCGGTCGACGAATCACTGGCACGCCCGTTCGAAGAATTGCGCAGCCTCGTTCTCGGAGGTGGCAAGCGGCTGCGGCCGGCGTTCTGTTTTCTCGGAGCGCGGGCGGTCGGTGGTGGTGACACGGTCGACATCGTGCGAGCAGGTGCGGCGCTCGAGATGCTGCACGCAATGGCGTTGTTCCACGATGACGTCATCGATGCGTCGACGACTCGTCGCGGCCGCGAGACGACTCACGTGCGCCAGGCACGTCTGCATCGTGACGGCGGATGGGCGGGTGACCCCGTGCGCTTCGGTGAAGGCGTCGCGATTCTTGTCGGTGATCTTGCCCACGGGTACGCCGACGAATTGATGGCCGCAATGCCGTCATCGGCCCGCGACGTCTGGACTCGTATGCGCGCCGAGGTGAACATCGGTCAGTACCTCGACGTCGTCGGCTCGGCATCACGCGATTTCACGAACGAGACCGCCCACCGAATTGCGCTTCTCAAGACCGCGAAGTACACGGTCGAGCGACCGCTTCACATCGGCGCACTTGTCGCCGAGCCCGCGACCCATCCGTCGGTGCTCGGTGCGCTATCGAACTTCGGAATTCCGCTCGGCATCGCATTCCAAATGCGAGACGACGTTCTCGGCGTGTTCGGCGACCCGTCCGTCACGGGAAAGCCGGCCGGTGACGACCTCCGTGAGTCGAAACCCACGGCCCTGGTCGCCTCTGCCCTTGTGGCAGCCACCGCCGACCAGGCAAAGATCCTCGCTCGAGTCGGTGATCCGTCTCTCGACGGCCGGACAGTCGAAGCGATCCGCTCGGTGCTCGTCGAGACGGGTGCGTTGGCGACGACGGAGTCTCGTATTCGAGAGTTGACGAACGAGGCGCTCGGCGCTATCGAACAACTCGGCGTGGCCGATGATGTGAAGTCGCAGTTCGTCGAACTCGCACATGCCGTCGCGCGGCGCAGTGCGTGACCTACCATCGAATCCGATGATTCTGCGCGGTCGACTCCAATGGTCACTCGCAGCGGGGATGCTCGTGTTCTCCATGGCGGCGGTCGTGTCGTCTTTCTTTGGGGGCGACGAGAATTCCGTCACGACGACGACCACGACTTCCACAACATCGACGGTGCCGGCGTCCACCACCACGACGTCGACCGCGCCGTCGGAGTACACGGTGATGCCCGGTGAATCCGTCTTCGCGATCGCCCAGAAGTTCAACCTGGACATGCAGGAAATCATCGACCTCAACCAGTTGGACAACCCCGACAAGGTGAACGCCGGTGACGTGCTGAAATTGCCGACGGCAACGGGCTTCGTCGCGGTCATACCCAACACCACCGCCAAGCCCTAGCGCCGTACACTTGCCCCATGGCAACCACGTTCTGGCCGACGCGCGAACACTGGTCGGTGCAGATACCCCTCAGCTCGGGCCACTACCGCGTGCCCGCGCTAGACGAGACCGGATTCGTCGCGTTGCGTCCCGCATCTTTCACGGTGCCTGCCCACGAGTGGGAATCTCTCGAGTACATGGACTGGAAGAGCGGCGGCGATACCAACTTCGCACCCATCGCCTCGGCCGACGGTGAACTTGATTGCCGCGGATTTTGGGACAAGGGAAAGCCCGACAAAGGGGCGATGTTCACCGCGAATGCGTCCAAGGCTCCGACCCTCGCGAACTACGTCAAGGGCACCGAAGCAAACTTCGGACGAGTGCGGGTCATCAAACTCGAGCCACAAGATCGTGATGCGGCGATCCGTTCGATCCATCGCGACGACAACAACAGACTGAACCCCGAGAACGAAGGTTGGGTCGTGCGCAGTTGGTTGGAGCTCACCCACAGCCCCGACAGCTACATGTTGCTGATGGACAATGACGCCGACGGTCTTCCCGACCCGTCGACCGAACGACGTGTTCCGCTACCGCAAGGTGCACGGTTCGTCGTCGATACCCAGCGCTTGTGGCATGTCGTCGTGCACAACCACGACTTCCCGCGCTACGCGCTGATCACCAGCTTCGAATCCTCCCCCCTCTTCGCAGGGTGGGTCGATCGCGAACGCCTATAGGCGGCTCGCGGAGACAACTCGCGAACGCCT
>CAYFNP010000071.1:0-7257 GCA_964344425.1 uncultured Bifidobacterium sp.
GTCGTGCACACTGCACGACGTGCAGCTGCCTCAATCGGCGAGCGCCTCGATGACGAGATTGCAGTGTTCGGAAATCTCGTGGCGCAGGTCGGCGGGGGCGGGTTTCGTGAAGGTCGGCTTCGCGTAGCGCTTGACGCGCGCTCCACGCTCGGTCAGCAAGTGTTCGATGCGGTCGAGGAACACGTCGCCGCGCGGCTTGCGAATGTCGAGCAGGCCGATGGTGAGTCCCTCGATCGAGTCGGGGCGCGCCAACAGTTCGCGTCGGGCGGGACGGGACTCGTTGGTCGGGTCGAGGATCGAAAGGCGTCCGTCGGTCACGAAAGACAGTCTTTCACGAACCGACGAGCCGCGTCACTGGTTGGCTGCCCATCTCGCCGTTTGCCCAGCCCGCAATGATCGACGAGAAGAGGCCCGCGCCACCTCCGGCATGGACGAGAAGGATTCCGCCCGGACGGAACTTCGGCACGACCCGGTCACGGAAGCGCTCGGGCAGACCTTCGGCCATGCCGTCGACCCCGCGCAGGATGTCGTTCGAGTTGATCTGCAGACGTTTCTGCAGTTCGTCGAGAATCCTTTCCCGATCCCAGCTCTCGGCCGCGTAGATGCGTGAGTGGTCGGGACTGACGACCAGCATCACGTCGAAGGCCATGACGGACTTCGGATGCATGACGGTGCGCAGACACGCCGCGAACGAGTTGGTGAGTTCGTCGGCGTTGCGTGCCAACTGGTCGACGGCGCACCGCGGACCTTCGCCGGCGAAAACAGTCACCGCGTCGGCGCCGGCAGCAATGCCACGTGACTCGGCGAGCGTTCCGAACGGTGAGCCCGCCTCGTCTTCGGCGAAACAGAAGCTGAGCTTGCCGGGGTTGCCGTGCGTTGCACGGTCGACTTCGCCGGGTCGACCACCGCCCACGTTGCGAATCGTGAGTTGTACCGCACGACCGATCGTCATGTTGGCGCGGTTGCCCTGGCCGAACACGTTGATACCGCTGTTCATGCCGATCTTTCGTGTTCCCGGACCGTTGCAGACGATCACGGGTCCGACGGGCATCGTCGTGGCGAGCACGCCGTGCATGTTGAACTGGTCGTTGCACACCGCCTCGAGCGCGGCGATGACCCACGGCATGTGTTCGGGCTGGCAGCCCGCCATCACCGCGTTGATCGCGACCTTTTCAACCGTTACCTCGACGAGATCGGGTGGTGCGACGGCGACGATGTCGCTTGGTGCGCGCGTGGTTCCCGAGAGCATGCGAAGCACCCGTTCCGGCGTCGGGGGAATGACGGGAAGACCATCGGTCCAGCCCCTGTTGAACATCGATTCGAACTCG
The DNA here is from genome assembly GCA_964344425.1 of uncultured Bifidobacterium sp. Classification (GTDB taxonomy): domain Bacteria; phylum Actinomycetota; class Acidimicrobiia; order Acidimicrobiales; family Ilumatobacteraceae; genus F1-20-MAGs119. The sequence continues at coordinate 1,329 of CAYFNP010000071.1, forward strand.
TCCTCGGCCGCGGCCATGTCGATGCGCCGGGCGGTGAGCACCGAACCCGTGAACCGCGCGCGAAGTTTGTCGACGAGATCGGGGTCGACGCTCAACGAGCCGCAACCCGGGCGCATCACCGGCAGGTCCTCGCCGAGTGTGGCGATGCCGGTGATCGACCTCCATGCGTCGCGACTCCAACCGACGGTCCGCTCGACCTCGATACCGTTTTCGACCCGGATCAACGTCGGCACCGTTTCGATGTCGTTGTGCCACGACACCGCAAGGTCGGCATCGTGGACGTGGTCGACGCCCGCAGGAAAATCCGGGTCGTCCTGGGTGAACACGGCGAGCTTCTTCGTGCGCGCGATTTCGGCGAGCACGGGTGCCGTCATCACGCACGTCGCGCATTCCTGTTTGACGATCGCAACGAGACCGTCGGGCAGCGCCGGTTTCATGCGGTGATCCAATCGATCACGTGTCGGGCCACGACGTCGGGCTGCTCGAGTTGCAGGAAGTGCCCGGCGCGGTCGACCATGCGCACCTCGACGTTGCCGGGCACGTTTGCCGCGGCGAATTCGGCGACTTCACGGCCGATGCATCCGTCGTTCACGCCGTGCAGATAGAGAAGGGGTTGGCTCGGAACCTCGGCCCCCATCCGCGCTTGGAGTTCGTCCAGTTCGGGGTCGCGCTTTCCCGCCCCGAGCGTCGCGCGGTAGTAACCGAGCGCTGCGGCAAGGTTCGCAGGATCACGCAACGCTGCCTTGGTTGCTTCGACGGCGTGGCCGCCGTCGAAGCCGGGCGACCAGTCGGCCCACAGCATGTCGATGAACGCAAGATCGTTTGCGCCGACGACGAGGTCTGCGAGCGGATGCTGGAAGAAGAACATGTACCAACTGCGCTTCAACTGCGCGAGGTTCGTGACGAATGCCGCACCCATCGCGCCACCGGGCGGCACGGCCATGCCGACGACGCGACGCCACCGATCGGGTGCGAGGAGGGCGGCGCCGTAGGTCGCGGGCGCACCCCAGTCGTGGCCGATGATGACTGCATCAGCATCGCCACCGAGGGCATCGTGCAGAGCCACGGCGTCAGCCGACAACGCAGCCGTTTGGTAGCACCCATCGGGGGGCACCGACGTTGGGGAGTAGCCACGCATGTAGGGCGCGACCGCGCGGAATCCGGCCGCGGCCAGCTGTTCCATGAGCGGAATCCACGAGCGGGGCGAATCGGGAAAGCCGTGAAGGCACAGAGCAAGTGGTCCGTCGCCGAGGGTGAGACACGTGAATTCAACCCCCCGCGCACCGACCCGGATCTCGTCGGGAGTCGCCATGAACGAAGAAACTACTCGTTGCGACGAACGTCACGGCCACCGCCCATTTACTTCGGTGACTTCCTCGCCCTACCTTTCCCGAGTGATGGGGGATTCGTCGTCGACCTTTGGTTCCGCGTTCAGCGTGACGTTCCACGGCGTTCGTGGTTCCACGCCGTGCCACGGCAACGACATCATCCGCTATGGCGGCAACACCTCGTGTGTTTCCGTTGTGTCGCCGGGCAGTCGCCCGATTCTCTTCGACCTCGGAACCGGTCTGCGCTACTTCGGCCGTGAATGTCTGTCGCGCGACACGAAGTTCGTCGGTACGTGCCTCTTGACCCATTCGCATTTCGACCACACGCAGGGTCTGCCGTTCTTCTCGCCGTTGCTTCATCCCGACACGCGACTGACCGTTCACGGTCCTCGACAGGACGACGGTATGAGCGTCCGTGAGATGTTCGACAAGCTCGTCAGTCCGCCGTTGTTTCCGGTTGGTCTCGATCGCATTCCGGGAACGATCGACTTCGTCGACACCGACGAGGGTGACTTCATGATCGACCGGGTCAACGTGCGTGCACGGTTGATTCCGCACGTCGGCCCAACGTTCGGATACCGCCTCGACTTCAACGGCAAGTCGGTCGCGTACCTTTCCGACCACCAGCAGCCGAAGGACGGATCGCACGGCATCTCTGACGGTGCTCGTGAATTGGTCGATGGAGTCGACCTGTTGATCCACGATTCGCAGTACACACCCGAGGAATTCGAACGAAAGGCCGACTGGGGCCATTGCACCGCGGAGTACGCGGTGTGGGTCGCGACGGCGCACGGGGTGAAGAACCTCGCCCTCTTCCACCACGACCCGTCGCGTTCCGACGACGCACTCGATGCGCGCCTCAGTTGCCTGCGCAGCGTCGGCGCCTCGGCCGGCTGCCACGTCTTCGCCGCGCATGAAGGTCAGACGGTTCTCGTCTGACCCGTCAACGACTCAGACGGTTCTCGTCTAGTTTGTCGGCGTGACCGAGATCGATTCCCAGCGTTTTCGTCAGGTACTTGGCCGCGTGCCGACGAGTGTCGTCGTCGTCACCGGCTTCGACAGTGATGGCGCGCCGATGGGAATCACCATCGGGTCGTTCGTGTCGGTATCGCTCGATCCGCCGCTCGTCGGATTTCTTCCCGGCACGGGTTCGAAAACATGGGCAGGTATCGCTGCAACGGGAAAGTTCACCGTCAACGTGCTCGCTGCCGACCAGTCCGAACTCTGTTGGAGGTTCGCCAAGGAAAGCGACGACCGATTCGCGGGCATCGCGTGGACACCGTCAGCGAATGGCTGTCCCGGTCTCGACGGCGCGATTGTCGTCATTGATTGCGATCTCGAATCCAACGATGTGCACGGCGATCACCACTTCTCGGTCGGTCGCGTCACGCACCTCGATGCTTCCCGTGACGCCGATGCGATGGCCTTCTACCGCGGCAAGGTCGTCGGCGTCACGACCCCGGAATGAACTCCTTCGTCGATTTTTGCGCAATCGCGCTCGGCTTGGTCTTCGAATGGTCCGGCGTGATGAAGGTCGTCAGCCGCGACGGGTGGCAGGTCGCCGGCACCCCGTTCTCGACGGGCAACGGTCAGTTCGACGCCTTGGTGCGGTCGTTCCTGCCCTGGGTCGAGATCGTGATCGGACTCCTGCTGATCGTGCAGATACTCACCGTCGCCGCAGCCGTCGTCGCTGCGGCCCTGCTCGTGATCTTCACCGCCAGAATCACGGCGGTTCTCGCCGGTGGTCAGCGTCCGCCGTGTCTGTGTTTTGGTTCGTCGCGTCCGCGTCCGATCTCGTGGAAGAGCGTTGCGCGGAACCTTGTGCTACTCGCGTTCGCCGTCACGACAATTGTCGGAGCATGAACACCAGAATGTGGGCCTCGTCGCGCCAATGCTCGTAACGGCCTGACGGTCCGCCGTGTCCCGCACCCATTTCGCATCTGAAATAGACGGTCGGCGGCTTCGCAAGTGCGCGCAGTCGGGCCACCCATTTGGCGGGCTCGTGGTACCCGACCCGCGGGTCGTTCAGTCCTGCCGTGACGTAGATGGGTGGATAGTCGTTGTCGGCGACGTTGTCGTACGGCGAGTACGACAACATGTACGACGCCCACGGCTCGGTGCGCGGGTCGCCCCACTCTTCCCACTCGGTGACGGTGAGCGGCAGTGACGGGTCGCTCATCGTCGAGACCACGTCGACGAACGGCACCGCTGCAACCGCGGCGCCGAACTGTTGTGGGGCGATGTTGAGGCACGCACCGACCAAGAGTCCACCGGCGCTGCCGCCGAAGATCGCCGCTCCCCGTCGACGCGCATGGCCACGGGTTTCGAGATGCCGAGCGCATGCAATCGTGTCGGTGAACGTGTTGCGCTTGTTCAGCAACTTGCCGTCGAGGTACCACGACCGACCAAGTTCGCCACCTCCGCGTGGGTGGGCCAGTGCCCACACCCAGCCGCGATCGAGCATCGAGAACCTCGTCACCGAGAACCGGGGCGGAATCGAATACTCGTAACTTCCGTATGCGTACAGAACCGCCGGGGCCGTGGCGTTCGCGGGGGTGTCACGCCGTCGAACGATGTCGAGTGGAACGAGAGTTCCGTCGTCCGCTTCGGCCCATTCGCGGAATGCGACGTAGGCATCGAGGTCGACGTTGGGGGTGTCGACCCTCTTCAATGTGCGCATCGATGCCGTGGCGATGTCGTACTCGGCGATCGTCGGCGGAGTCAGCATCGATTGGTAGGCAATTCTGAGCGTGGTCGTGGTCCACTCGGGGTTCGATTCCAGCTCGACGTCGTGTGGTTCGTCGATGACGTGAATCAAGGTCGAGTTGCCGTTGCGGTCGACGAGACGCACCGTCGGCTGGGCGGTATTCCATTCCTGAATCGCAATGAAGTCGCGAAAGGCGTCGACCTCGACGATGCGCCGCGAGGGTTCGTGGGGGATGAGCTCGGTCCAACGTTCCGGCGCATCGTGCGGTGCGGTCATGACGCGGAAATCAACTGCGTCGAGATTGGTGAGGACGACGAACCGGTCGCCCCAATCGTCGATCGAGTACTCGACGTCCGGAGTGCGCGGACGCGCGCACCGTGGCGCGGTCTCGGGGTCGTCGGCGTCGATCAACCAGCATTCCGACGAAGTGCGGGAGCCGGATTCGATGACGATGAAGCGCCCCGAGCGGGTCATTCCCACTCCGACGTAAAAGCGCTCGTCGGGTTCGTGGAACACCTCGACATCGGTCGATTGGGGCGAACCCATGCGGTGCCGCATCACTTTGTACGGACGCATCGCCTCGTCATTCAGAACATAGAAGAGGTGTGTCGCGTCGCCACCGAAGGCCGCACCCGCGGCCGACGTACCCTGCAGCCTGTCGGCGAGGTCGCGGCCCGATTCGAGTTCCCTGACGACCATCTCGTACTTCTCGCCGCCGTCGAAGTCGCGCGACCAGGCGAGGAGACGGTGTGACCGGTCGATCTCGAACGCCCCGACCGAGAAGTACTCGGCGTCTCCGGCCTCGATGTTTTCGTCGAGAATCACGTGTGTGGTCGCGGTCTCCGATGAGTCTCCGCGGGAGTGGATGGGGTACGCGAGGCCCTCGCGGGTTTGTGAGACGTACCACCAGCCGCCGTGTGCAACGGGCACGGAAACGTCGGTTTCGACCACGCGCGACTTGATCTCCTCGAAGATCGCGTCCACGCCCGGCTCGCCTGCGGCAAACCATTCGTTGGCGTAGGCGTTCTCTGCTTCGAGGTATGCGATGACCGCCGGATCGTCGCGACTCTGTAACCACGCCCAACGATCGTTGACGTCACCGGTGGGTCGTTGCCGAACATGATCTCGTTGCGGGGCGAGTGGTGCAACGGCATCGGTCACACCGACAGGGTAGGGGGTCGCTTCGGGACCGCGTGTAGTTTTTGCGCCATGCACGTGTGGATCGACCAAGACCTGTGCACCGGTGACGGTCTGTGCGTCGATCACTGTCCCGATGTGTTCGTGCAACTCGAGGACGGCATTGCCTATGTCGCAGAGTCCGGCTCGCCGTTGAACGACCCCGGTGGAGCCCGCAGCCTTGCGTGGGTTCCGCTCCGTGATCATGCCTCGGTCATCGAGGCAGCCGACGTGTGCCCGGGCGAGTGCATCTTCATCGAGATGGACCTCGCGATCGGGGCCTGATCACAATGTCGTCGCGTTGGCTCGTCGTTGCAGCGGGAGCCTCGGTGCTCTTTGCGTCGTCCGCGGCATCAGCTGATTTGATCGACGAGCTTCGCGTGCGCCCCGAGCGCCCTGCTGGCTACCGGGCCGATGCGTTCGCCGAGAAGTCGGTGAATAGGGCAGTCCCTCTCGTGGTTCCGTTGCGCGAAGCGTGGGAGTCGGGTGCATTCGCCTGGCCCGCGTCGAGACGTGCCGCGTTCGCAAACGACCCGTTGTCACGCTCGAACGCGATCGGCCTGAGCGCGGTCACGGCACGGCAACGTGACGATCGTGACCCGGCGCAGTGGTTGCCGGCCACATCGGCGCGGTGCGACTACGTGAAGCGGTGGATCGCCGTCAAGCGAACCTGGAACCTCTCGGTCGATCCCGCCGAGGCCGCGCGACTTCGTCGACT
>CAYFNP010000072.1:0-7128 GCA_964344425.1 uncultured Bifidobacterium sp.
TCGAACTCGCCACCCATCTCGTCCCCGAGCAGGGTGGATACCGTGCGATGATGACGTCGATGGCGCGCGCCATCGCGGGGGCACTGTCATGAGGGACTTCTTCTTCTCGCCGTTCGCGGACAACGAATTTCTCCGTCTCTCTCTTGTCGCGACGTGCATCGTCGCCGTGACGTGCGCGATTGCCGGCACGTTCGTCGTGCTGCGCGGCCTTGCCTTTGTCGGCGATGCTCTTGCCCACGGCGTCGTTCCCGGGGTCGCGGTCGCACTGCTCGCCGGTGTGTCGGGGATCATCGGTGCGGCAGTCGGTGCTGCGGTCATGATGGCAGGGGTCGGAGTGGTGAACCGCCGGTACCGATTGTCGGGGGACACCTCGATCGGACTTCTCTTCGTCGGCATGTTGTCGCTCGGCGTCATCATCCAGTCACGGTCGTCGTCTTTCGCGGGTGATCTCACCAAACTCCTCTTCGGCGAGGTTCTCGGCGTCGCGTGGTCGGACATCGCGTGGCAGTGCGCGGCACTTTTGGTGGTGGGGGTCACCGCATGGGTGTGTCGCCGACCTTTCCTTTTGCTGTCGGTCGACGAGGGTCTTGCGACCACGTCGGGTTTTCCCGCGAGCCGCTACGCCAACGTGATGCTCGCGATGGTCGCGCTCACCGTCGTGGCGAGTTTCCAGACCGTCGGAACCCTGCTCGTGATGGGCATGCTCGTTGCACCCGCGGCAACGGGAGCGCTTTTCGGTCGGACGATCCGCGGCGTGATGTCGATCGCCACGGCGGTCGGCGTTGTGTCGTCCTATGCGGGCCTTCTGGTGAGTTACCACGCCGATCTCGCAGCCGGAGCATCGATCGTGCTGACGGCGGTTGTCGTGTTTGCGGTGTCCGCGATCGTCGTCGAACTTCGCCGCTGGTGGGACCACCGCAAGGACATCCATCACCTCCACGACCAACCCCATTTCCACGAACATGTCCACCACTGAACAACGACCCGACGACACACGACCGTCGGTGGTCGCGACCCATCTCGCGGTCGGCTACGGGCACCGTCCCGTCGTCGACGACATCAACTTCGCGTTGTACCCGGGACAGTTGCTCGTGTTGATCGGCACCAACGGGTCGGGCAAGTCGACGCTGTTGAAGACGCTCGCCGGACTGTTGCGGCCACAGGCGGGGGAGGCAACCGTGCTCGATGGTGCACCGGGCGCGCGCCCGGCGCGCGTGGCTTATCTGCCGCAGCACCCCGTGTCGACGCACACGTTGCCGTTGCGTGTCAGCGACGTCGTCGCGATGGGTCGATTCGCGCGACATGGTTTGCTCGGTCGCCTGCGCGCCGATGATTTCGACGCGGTCGACGAAGCCATGAGCCGCACCGGAGCCGATTCATTCCGTCAGCGTGCCGTGCGCGACCTGTCGGGGGGCCAACAGCAGCGTGCGCACCTCGCGCAGGTTCTCGCCCGTCGCGCCGACGTTCTGTTGCTCGACGAACCGACCGCCGGTCTCGACATCGCGGGACGTCGTCTCGTTGCCGACCTGGTGATGCAGGAGCGTGAACGAGGGGCGACCGTCGTCATGGCGACGCACGAACTGGGCGATGCCGACACCGCCGACGCGGCGATGTTGCTGGCACAACGTGTGGTCGCGCAGGGTCCCCCGAAAGTTGCGCTGAGCGACGCCGCCCTGCGCGAAGTGTTCGGATTCACCCAACCGCACTGAGTCGGCTGCGCTGCGGCGGGTCAGTGCAGCGCGACGGGCAACTTGCGTCGGCCCCAGAGAATCTCGGGGGCCAACCGCTCGGTCGGTCCGTCGAGACGAATGTTCGGAAAACGGGTCGCCAATGTTTCGATCGCGATGCGTGCCGTCTGCCTGGCCAGCGGCGCACCGAGACAGTGATGGATGCCCCACCCGAAGCTGTAGTGACGCTTCAGTTGCATCTCATCGCGGTCGATGTCGAACACGTCGGGGTTGGGGAACGCCTCGGGATCGCGGTTGGCCGACGCGTAGAGGGCCATCACCTTCGACTTGGCCGGCACGGCGACTTCACCGATTGCGGTCTCTTCGACGTTGGTGCGAAAGAGACCGAGTACCGGCGGATCAAAGCGCAGGCTTTCTTCGATCGCATTGGGAATCAGCGACTGATCGGCGACGATGCGGGCCCAGCGTGAGGGTTCCTCGAGCATGCGCCACATGAAGTTGGTGATGAGCGACGTCGTGGTCTCGTGGCCGGCAACGAGCAATTGAAGGACCATCGATTCCATCTCGACGAGCGGAATCCGTTCGCCGTCGAGCAACCGCAACGAGTACTCGGTGAGCAGCCCGGGACGGGGTGTGCCGCCCGCATCGGCGATGCGCCGGCGTTCGCTGACGGCGGCGTTGATGTACGCCTTGATCTCGGCGGTCGGTTTGACCGCCTGCTTCGGGTCGGACAAACCGAGGACGAGTTGGTCCGCCCATGCCTTGATACGACCGCGGTCGTCGTGGTCGACGCCCATCAGGTCGATGAACCCGAGGATCGGCAGCGGGCATGCGAAAGCGTCGTGCAACTCGACGCGCGGACCGGCTGCCTCCATCTCGTCGGCGAGACCGACCGCCAGCGTCCTGGTCGAGTCGGCGAGCTTGCGCACCTCGAGGGGGTTGAACTCGTTGCGCATGAGAACGCGGCGCTTCGTGTGCTCGGGCTGGTCGTAGTGCTGCAGGTTGCCGCGGCCGTCCTCGCCCGAGTACGCGATGCCCGCACCGTGGCGGTTCACCCAAAGGTTCGGCGACGTGAGGATTCGGTGCACGTCGTCGCGGCTGGCGACGGTGAGGAAGTCGACGCCGGCCATGTTGGTGTGGTGCACCGGGCACTGTTCGCGCAGCATCGCGTACGCGGGAAACGGATCAGCGACGACGTCGGGGTCGGTGGGGCTGTACGGGCATCCCATCGGGTGATTATCCCACGACCACGACACGGCCCGACGCGCTGGTGCCCTCGGCAGGATTCGAACCTGCGCATCCGGCTCCGGAGGCCGACGCTCTATCCCCTGAGCTACGAGGGCTCGCCGGTCACCCGGAAGCGCGGCTCAGGCTACCCGTCAACAAACAGACACGGCGCGAGCACGTTGTGTCGGCAACAATGAGACGCGAGATGACTGACCCCCTCCACATCCTCTCCGAACGCTTTGCTGCCGCGTTCGATGCGGTCGTCGGCGCACCAACCGATCCGGTCGTGCGTCCGAGTGACCACGCCGATGCGCAGGTGAACGGTGCGTTGGGCGCGGGAAAGGCGGTGGGGCGCGCGCCCCGCGATGTCGCAAACGACGTGCTCGCCCGCGTCGGTGACGTGTCCGACATGTGCCAGCACCTCGAGGTCGCCGGGCCCGGATTCATCAACGTCGTGTTCCGCAACGATTTCATTGCGGGACTGTTGGTCGACGCGATGGCCGACCAACGTCTCGGCGTCTCGCCGACGCTCCCGGCCGAGACTGTCGTCGTCGATTATTCGGCGCCGAACGTCGCGAAGGAAATGCACGTCGGACATCTGCGGTCGACGGTCATCGGTGACGCACTCGTGCGCATGCTCGAGTTCGTCGGTAATCGCGTGATCCGCGAGAACCACATCGGCGACTGGGGAACGCCCTTCGGCATGCTGATCGAGCACCTCATCGACCTCGGCGAAGACCGTGCGGCCGACGAGTTCTCGGTTGGTGACCTCGACGGTTTCTACAAGGAAGCGCGTCGCAAGTTCGACGCCGACGACGCTTTCAAGGAGCGGTCGCGGGCGCGAGTCGTGGCCCTGCAATCGGGCGACTCCGACACACTTCGCATGTGGCGCGTTCTCGTGGCGGAAAGCACCAAGTACTTCAACCGCGTTTATCGCGCACTCGGCGTGCTGCTCGAGGATTCCGACCTGATGGGGGAAAGCGCGTACAACGACCTGCTGTCCACCGTCGTCGAACGGCTCTCGGGGTCGAACCACCTTCGCGAAAGCGATGGCGCGTCGGTGATGTTCCTCGACGGATTCACCAATCGTGACAACGAACCACTGCCACTGATCATCCGCAAGGCCGACGGCGGCTACAACTACGCCACCAGCGATCTGGCGTGCGTGATCGACCGCGTCGAACGCCTGGCGGCGGACCGCATGTGGTACGTGGTCGGCGCGCCGCAGGCCCAACACCTGCAGATGGTCGAAGCCGCCGCGCGCGTGGCAGGTTGGTTGCCCGATGCCGTCGAGATGCGCCACGTCGCATTCGGCAACGTGCTCGGGTCCGACAAGAAGATGTTGAAGAGCCGCAGCGGCGACACGGTCAAGCTTTCCGCGCTCCTCGACGAGGCGATCGAACGTGCCGCGGCTGCCGTCGCCGAGAAGAACCCGTCGCTGTCGGCCGGTGAACGAGCGGACATCGCCCGCATGATCGGTATCGGAGCCGTGAAGTACGCCGATCTTTCGACCGACCGCATCAAGGACTACATCTTCGACTGGGACCGGATGTTGTCGTTCGACGGCAACACCGCCCCGTATCTGCAGTACGCCCACGCACGAATCTGCAGCATCTTCCGTCGCGCGGGCGTCGACCGAGACGGCCTCGACACCTCCAATCTGGCGCTGGCCGATCCCGCCGAGCGGACCCTCGCACTGTTGCTGCTTCAGTTCGACCCGGTCGTTCGCGACGCGATCGACAAGGCCAGCCCCCACCGCTTGTGTACCTATCTCTACGAAGTGGCGACGGCATTCACCGGGTTCTACGAGAATTGCCCCGTGCTGAAGTCCGACGAACCCGTGCGCACGAGCCGACTCGTCCTGTGCGATGCGACGGCCCGCGTCGTGCGAACCGGCCTCGGCCTGCTTGGTATCGACGCTCCGGAGGTCATGTGAGTCGCGCACCGATCGAGATGCGACTGCTGCCCGACACCGCCGAGGTGGGTGGTGACGGCTCGCTCGTCGTTGGTGGCTGCCGTCTGACCGACCTCGCAGCCGAGTTCGGCACTCCGTTGTTCGTTTACGACGAGGCCCATCTGCGCAACAGGTGCCGCGAGGCCGTCGCCGAGTTCGGCGCCGATCGGGTGATCTACGCAACCAAGGCGTTCCTGTGCAAGGCGATGGCTTCACTCGCCCACGAGGAAGGCCTGATGCTGGATGTCGCAACCGGTGGTGAGTTGTTCGTCGCGCTCGCCGCCGGCGTGCCGGCCGAGCGATGCGTGTTGCACGGGAACAACAAGTCGCTCGACGAGTTGCGCTATGCGGTCGGTTCCGGCATTCGTCACGTCATCGTCGACAGCTTCGACGAGATCGACCGACTGGAAACCATTGCGACCGAGTACTCGAAGAGGGTCGACGTTCACGTGCGGGTAACGCCCGGTGTCCACGCACACACCCACGAGTACATCTCGACGGGCCAGGACGACTCGAAGTTCGGGTTCAACCTGGCAAACGGCGACGCGATGCGTGCGGTCGAACTGTGTCGCAGCTCGGCCGGCCTTCGTCTCGTCGGTATCCACTTCCACATCGGTTCCAACGTGCTCGACGTCGACCTTCTCGGTCGTGCCACCGAATCGATGGTCGACTTCGTCGCACCGCTCCAACTTCCCGAACTCACGGTGGGCGGTGGTCTCGGGGTTGCCTACACCGCGGCAGAACATGCCCCGACAATGGGGCAGTGGTCGTCGGTGATGCGCGCGGCAACGTCCGCACTGCCCGCCGGCACGGCGATCCTCGTCGAACCGGGCCGCTCGATCGTCGCCTCGGCGGCCGTCACGCTGTACACCGTCGGCACCGTGAAGCCGATTCCAGGTATCCGCGATTACGTCGCGGTCGACGGGGGCATGAGCGACAACCTTCGGCCGATGTTGTACGACGCCGAGTACGAGGCGTTCATGCCGACTCGTCCCACTGCGGTGCGCGACTGGCCCGTGCGCATCGTCGGCAAGCACTGCGAAAGCGGTGACGTTCTCATCGACGAGGCGCACGTACCCGCATCGCTTGCGAACGGTGACCTGCTCGCCGTGCCGGTTACCGGTGCCTACGGATATTCGATGGCGTCGAACTACAACATGGTGACGCGGCCCGCGGTGGTGTTCGTGTCGGGCGGCAACGCCCGAACGGTGAGACGCCGCGAGTCGTTCGCCGACCTGATCACCCTCGACTAGACGGCAAAACGACGCAAGTCGTCGAGGTCGACGAACTCGAGGCTGCGCATGTGCGTTGCGGCGAGGTCGACCTTCGGCGCCTTGCCATGGTCGAGGGCTTCCTGCCACCGCATCGCACACAGGCACCACTTGTCACCGGCCTTCAGCCCCGGAAAGTTGTACTGCGGCATTGGAGTCGACAGGTCGTTGCCCATTTCCTTCGAGAACGCGAGAAAGTCGTCCGTCATCACCGCGCACACGGTGTGCACGCCGTGGTCGTCGCCCCCGGTTTCGCAGCAACCGTTGCGGTACCAACCGGTCATCGGATTGGTGCAACACGTCGTGATGGGTTCGCCAAAGACGTTCGGCTGGGAGGCACCGTTGTTCGACTGCATGGCTACTTTCTATCGCTCGGCACGACCGTCTGTAGCCTGAGTAGCCATGTCGTCGTCCGCGCCGCGCTACAGGTTCGCCCCTTCGCCGACGGGGTTCTTTCACGTCGGTGGCGCGCGCACGGCCCTCTACAACTGGGCCCTGACTTTGCGCGAAGGCGGCACCTTCGTGTTGCGCATCGAAGACACCGACGAATCGCGCAACCAGCCGCAATGGACCGACGGCATCATCGATGCGCTCGCATGGCTCGGTATCGAAAAGGGACATCCGCAGTTCGAGGGTCCCTACTTTCAGTCCGACAACGCGGCTGCGCACGTCGATGCGGCGATGCGACTCTTCGACCAAGGCAAGGCCTACTTCTGTGACCTCACGCCCGACCAGGTGCAGGAGCGGGCAAAGGCATCGGGCAAACCCGGCTACGACGGATTCAGTCGCGACCGCGGCCTTCCGCCCGGGCCGGGGCGCGTGCTGCGATTCCGCGTGCCCGAGGGCGAGACGGTCGTCCGTGACCTCGTCCGCGGTGAAGTTCGATTCGACAACGCAACCATCGAGGACTTCGTCCTCTTGCGCGGAAACGGATCGCCGATGTTTCTGTTGGCCAACGTCGTCGACGATCAAATCATGAACATCACGC
>CAYFNP010000073.1:0-7087 GCA_964344425.1 uncultured Bifidobacterium sp.
TTCCGTCACCAGCGTTCTTGCGCACGTACTTCTCGAGGACCGGCATCGCGGTGAGGTGGTCGACCGGGCCGTCGAAGAAGCCCTGAATCTGGCCGCTGTGCAGATCGACCGACACCATGCGTCCGGCGCCCGCTGCGCGGAACATGTCGGCGACGAGGCGCGCGGTGATGGGCTCGCGACCCTCGGCCTTGCGGTCCTGACGGGCGTAGCCGTAGAAGGGGCACACCGCCGTGATGCGCTTGGCCGACGCGCGGTACGCGGCGTCGATCATGATGAGTTGTTCCATGATCGAGTCGTTGATCGACTTGCCGTCGAAGCCGTAGTGCGTTTGCATGACGAAGACGTCGCCGCCGCGCACCGAATCGGTGAATCGCGGTCGGATCTCGCCGTTCGCGAACTCGACGATGTTCGCGTCACCGAGGCGGATTCCGAGGTGGGCTGCAACCTCTTCGGCGAGCGCGGGGTGGGTCCGGCCGGTGAAGAGCGACAGTCGTTTCGTGGTGACCTTGTCGATGTTCAAGCCGTTCACTGAGGCGATATTAGGTGACTCGCACGGGCGCTCAGAAAAGGGCGGTCGACCAACGGGAGCAGACGAGTTCCGGGGAGAGGACTCGAACCCCTATATACGGGACCAAAACCCGTTGTCCTGCCAATTGAACGACCCCGGACCGCGACCGACACCGAGAGGCATCGAACGACGTCCTTCACGGTAGCGGGTTTTCGTTTTCTCGGGCCCGACCGATATCGTGACGAGCCTTATGGGTTCCCTGATCAAGAAGCGTCGCAAGCGGATGCGCAAGAAGAAGCACAAAAAGATGCTGCGCCGCACCCGCCACCAGCGTCGCAAATAGCGCGTTCGACAGCAGCGTCGCGCCGACGTCACGCAACGTGCGTGCGCGTCAACACCACCGTCGACTCGGGCATCGCTTCGGCGAGCCAGTCGTAGTGGCCTCGCAGGAACCACGTCGATCCGCTTCCCGCCAACAGGGGCGCGACACCCGCAGCATCGGTGATTCGGTCACGCACGCGAACAAGTCGTGGCTCGGTGACCAACGCGGCCGGTTCGAGGTCGTTTGCACCTTGTTCGTTACCCGCGTGGCGCGGTCCTCCGATGGAATCCCACGTTGCGTACACCGCGGGCGTCGACACTCCGAAGGGTGGCACGACCAGGGTGATGTCGATGTGCGTCGCCGCAAGAGGCTCGACAAGCTCGCCGATGCCCGTCACGCGCGCACGTCCGCCCACCATGCAGAACGGAATGTCGGCGCCGAGTCTCGAAGCAGCGACCAAGTCATCGAACCCGGCCCACCGGAGAATCGCGGCGGCGTCGGCCGAGCCGCCGCCAAGTCCGCCGCCGTGGGGAATGTTCTTCGTCAGGTTCACCTCGGCGTGCCGGCCGGCGAGAGCGAGCGCGCGAACGACGAGGTTGTTGCCCGTGCCCTCATCGAGTCCCGCGGCGTAGGGCCCGTCGACCCGAAGATGTGACGGGCCGTCGGTTGGTGACACGACCAGGGTGTCGGCGACGTCGAGGGTGACCATTTCGGCGTCGATCAAGTGGAACCCGTCGTCGCGCACACCGGTGACGCGAAGGTTCAGCGTCAACTTCGCGTGTGCGTTCAGCGTTGCGCCGGTCATTTCGAAACCGTTCGGCACAGACGTGCCCAGTCGTCGAGTTCGAGCTGTTCCGCGCGCTTCGTCGGGTCGATGTCGGCTTCAGTGAATTGTTCCGTCGTCACGACGCCGGCGAGCGCCGAGCGAAGCATCTTGCGCCGCTTGGCGAAACCGGTGCGCACGAGTTCGAAGAGTCGTTGCGGATCGACGTCGTCGACCGCGGGGCGAACGTGCCGTGTGATGCGCACGAGTGCGGAGTCGACCTTGGGTCGCGGCAGGAAGACCGTCGGCGGTACCTCACCCACGATGCGCGCATCGGCCCAATAGGCGACCTTCACACTGACCGCACCGTGTGCCTCGTCGCCCGGTCGCGCACAGAAACGTCGTCCGACCTCGGCCTGCACCATGACGAGCATGTCGCGCACCTGGGGTACGTCGTCGAGAAGATCGGCAACCAACGGCGTGGCGATGTTGTAGGGAAGGTTCGCAACGACCGACACCGGCGCGTCGGCGTCGCGGCCACGTGCGACGTTGACGTTGCGAACGAAGTCAACCCAATCGATCGCGGTTGCGTCGGCCTCGTGCACCTCGACGTTCGTCGTGTCGGCCATCAGTTCGCGCAGCACCGGAACGATGCCCCGGTCGACTTCGATGGCGATGACCTGCGCCCCGGTTTCGGCCAGCGCGGCCGTCAGCGAACCCAGTCCTGCGCCGATCTCGATGACGACGTCGTCGGGCCCGACGTCGGCTAGGCGGGCGATGCGCCGCACGGTGTTCGGGTCGACGACGAAGTTCTGGCCGAGCGTGCGGCGCGGCGACAGGCCGTGGCGTTCGAGCAGGGCGACGGCCTGCGGACGACTGAGCGTCACCAGCTCACCGTGACGGGAAGCGGGGCGTCGACCAGGTTCGCGATCTGCAGGTAGAGCGGCGTGTGGATGACGACGTCGACGCCCGAGGGCAGGGTCACCGCGAACACGTTCGTGCATCGCAGCGAGCGTCCGTTGTTCAGGTTGACGATGGTGAGTTCGAGACCGAGCGGCGCGACCGACGCATAACAAATGGCGGAGTTGTAGTCGGGAAAGCGCACGTAACTGGCCTTCGCGCTGACACGGTTCATCTCGCCCGGTCCCGGGTATGCAATCGGTGCGCTGCCCGTTGGTTGCTGGGCGAGCGGTCCGTCGAGGTTGATCGGCTTCGACGAGTCGTCGGCGAGCGGGCCGACCGCCTGTGCGTTCTCGAGTGGCGTCGACGTGGTGGTGACCGCGATGGTGGTCGGAGCGACGGTGTCGGGCGCTTCGGTGCCGCCACCGGAACCGCCGACTGCCGCGACGACCAGCGCGACGATCGTCGTCAACACCGCGAGAACCGCGATGCGTCGACGTTCATAGACGTTCAACGCCATCACGCGGCGATTCTCGGGAATGCCCGTCGGGCGTTTGCCGACGTGATCGCTGCGAACCGCTCGGGGGTCGTGCCGCGGAAGTCGGCGATTGCGGTGCCGACGACGGCGACCCAGGCCGGTTGGTTCTGCTTGCCGCGGTGTGGAACCGGGGCAAGGTACGGGCTGTCGGTTTCGACGAGGATGCGGTCGTCGGGACACATGCGCGCCGCTTCGCGGACGTCGTTCGCGTTCTTGAACGTGGCGATGCCCGAAAAAGAAAGGAACATGCCGCGGTCGAGACAGCGTCGCGCGTCGTCGGGGCCACCGCTGAAGCAATGCATCACCGTGTTCTTCGGTACTCCCTCGGCATCGAGGATCTCGAGCGTTTCCTCCCACGCATCGCGGGTGTGCACGACAAGGGTCAGGTCGTGATCGTGTGCGAGACGGATCTGCTCGGCAAACGCGGCGCGCTGCGACGCGCGATCGGAATGCTCGTAGTAGTAGTCAAGGCCGCACTCGCCGATCGCCACGACCCGGGGATGTTCGATGTAGGGGAGCAGTTGTGCCGTGCCGTGCTGCGCCTCGTGCGGATGCAGACCGACCGTCGCCCACACGTGCGGATGTCGTTCGGCGACCGCGATGGCAGCTGCGCTGGTGGCTGCATCGCAACCAATCGTGACGAGCGTGGTGACGCCCGCATCGACCGCAGCCGCGACCGCGGCGTCGGCACCGAGGTCGAGCCTGTCGTCCTCGAGATGGCAATGGGTGTCGGTCC
Organism: uncultured Bifidobacterium sp.; assembly: GCA_964344425.1. GTDB lineage: Bacteria > Actinomycetota > Acidimicrobiia > Acidimicrobiales > Ilumatobacteraceae > F1-20-MAGs119. The sequence continues at coordinate 3,768 of CAYFNP010000073.1, forward strand.
ACATGAGAGTCGGGGGCGGCGACCGCTTGATTACTTGGACTTGCGCGGGAAGAGCGGGTCGCCCTTTTCCACGTTTCGTCCGGCGGGGTACTGCCCCCACGAAACGCTATTGGGTACGCGCTGCGCCGACACGTCACCGTCCATGCCGATGCGTCGCCACACCTCTTGCGCGGTGCGGGGCATGGCGGGAACACAGAGAATCGACACGATTCGCAGCACCTCGAGGGCGTCGCCGAGTACCGCGTCGAGTGCCGGTCCCGGCTCGGCCTTCCACGGTTCGTGTGATTCGAGGAACGCGTTCGTCGCGTGGATGAGCGACCAGGTGGCCTCGAGAGCACGGCTCGGTTGGAACGAATTCCACGCCGCGGTGGTTTCTTCGACGGCGCGCTGCGCAACATCACGCAGGGGAGAGTCGGCACGCGGTGCTGTGCCGACACCCGCGCACTTCTTCTGCACAACCGTCGCCACGCGCGCGGCGAGGTTGCCGAGGTTGTTCGCGAGGTCGGAGTTGTAGCGGGTGACGAGACCCTCGTAGGTGAAGTCGCCGTCGCTGCCGTACTGGGTGTCGGCAAGGACGTAGTAGCGGAATCCGTCGATGCCGAACTCGTCGGTGAGGTCGAGCGGGTTCACGACGTTGCCCGTGGTCTTCGACATCTTTTCGCCGCCGACCAACAACCAGCCACCGACCGCCCAGTGCTGGGGCGGTTCGATTCCGGCCGACATGAGCATGGCGGGCCAGTAGATGCAGTGGAAGCGGATGATGTCCTTGCCGATGAGGTGCACCGACACCGGCCAGTTCTTCGAGAACCGTTCGTCGTCGTTGCCGTAACCGACGGCGGTGATGTAGTTCGCCAGCGCGTCGAACCAGACGTAGGTGACCTGTTGCGGATCCCACGGGATCGGAATGCCCCACGTGAGGCTCTTGCGACTGATCGAGAAATCCTGAAGGCCCTGCTTGATGAAGCTGGTGACCTCGTTCATTCGGTACGAGGGCGTGATGCAGCCGGGGTGTTTGGCGTACCAGTCGAGCAAACGATCGCCGTAACGCGAGAGACGGAAGAACCAGTTCTCTTCTTCAACGTGCTGAACGGGCCGCTTGTGAACCGGGCAGTTGCCGTTTTCGAGTTCGCCCTCGGTGAAGTACGCCTCGCACGCCACGCAGTAGAGACCCGAATACGTGTCGAGTTCGATGTCGCCTGCCTCGTAACAGGCCTGCAGCAACTTCGCCACGCCGCGCTTGTGGCGGTCTTCGGTGGTGCGGATGAAATCGTCGTACTCGATGTCGAGCCTGTTCCACGCCTCGGCGAACAGTGGCGCAATGGAATCGGTGAATGCCTGGGGGGACACGCCGGCCGCGTCGGCCGCCTGCTGGATTTTCAGGCCGTGCTCGTCGGTGCCCGTGAGGAAATGCACGTCGTCGCCGGCGAGTCGGTGCCATCTTGCAAACGCGTCGCCGACGATCGTCGTGTACGCGTGTCCGAGGTGCGGGCGCGCGTTCACGTAATAGATGGGGGTCGTCAGCGAGAAACGCGGCACCCGACGAGGATACGCTCGCCACTCGTGACTTTTGCCTTTGATTTGGCGACCGGCGTGACGAAGACGGCCGACGGTCGCTACGACGCGACGATCGTCCCCGGTTGGGACATCAATGGCAATGCGAACGGGGGTTATCTCTTCGCAATTGCGGGTCGCGCGATGCGCGACCACTGCGGTCGGCCCGATCCGTTCACCGCCACGGCCCACTATCTCGCGCCGGTCAAGGCCGGCGATGTGTCGGTCGAGGTCGACACCGTGAAGAAGGGCAAGTTGTTGACGACGATGAACGCCAGCATCGTGGCCGATGGCCGCACGGCGGTTCGTTTTCTCGCGGCCTTCGGCGAAATGCCCGACGTCACCGATGACCAATACGTCACCGCAACGCCGCCCGACCTGCCCGCCTTCGAGGACTGCGTGCCGCGCCACCACGACGGCAACGTGTTTCCGATCCAGTTCGCCAAGCGCATCGACTCGCGCATCCACCCCGACGACACGGCGTTTCTCCGTGGCGAAACCAGCGGTGCGGCAATCATGCGCGGCTGGTTCGAGTTCGGCGACGGCCGCCCGATCGACACGCTCGGTCTGCTTGCCATTGCCGACTCGTTCGCTCCGCCCGTCTTCAACGTTCCCGTGCCGAAGGCATGGGTGCCAACGATCGAACTCACGGTGCACGTCCGCGCGGTTCCCGTCGGCACGCGGGTGGCGTGCGTGTTCCGTTCGCGCATCATCCAGGGCGGTCTCACCGAGGAAGACGGTGAGATTTGGGATCAGGCGGGAAACCTCGTTGCGATTTCACGTCAACTTGCCTTGCTCGGCCGCCCGGCCTGAACGCGCGTTCGTCTCAGCGCGCGAGAATCCGCAGCAGATCGTCCGGAGTACGGGCGATCGCGTGTGCGCCGGCCGACGTCAGTTCCTCGTGCGAGCCGAATCCCCACAGAACACCCAGTCCGCGCGTGCCCACTTCTGTTGCCGCGTCGATGTCGTGGTGTCGGTCACCGATCATCCAGCACTCATCGTGTTCCACGCTGATCGAGTGGTGGTCGCGCAGTTCGCGGATCGCCTGTTCCAACAAGCGGGCCTTGGGAACCTCGTTGTCCGACTCGGCGGCCACCACGTGGACGAACCGACTGCGCGCGGTCGTCACGTCGAGAACCATCAGAGCCTGTTTCTCGGGCTTCGACGTGACGATTGCAAGGTGCCAGTCGCGGCCGAGCGTGTCGAGCACGTCGAGCATCCCGTCGAACGGAGGCGTGACCGGAACGTATTTCGGCGTGTAGATCGCGCGGTACTGCGCGATGAATTCGTCGGCACCGTCGGCCGGCAGACCGCGTGGCACGAAGAAAGTCGGGTACGACGTGGCGAGCGGCGGACCGACGATGTGTCGAAGGTCGTCGCGGGTCAGGGGCGCGGCACCGCGTGCGACGAGCACCTCGTTCATCGCACCCATGATTCCCGCGCCCGAGTCGGCGACTGTTCCGTCGAGGTCGAAGAAGAGGACGTGCTGCTTCATTTGCCGGCTCCGTTCGCGCCGCGGCGCGCGAGCGCGACGTCGTAGGCGATTCGCCGCGAAACGCCGAGCATCGACGAGACGGTGTCGGCCGCATCGCGAACCGACATGCCCGCCGCGAGTGCGTCGTCGATTGCGCCGGTGATCGTCGCCTCGTCCAAGGGGGCGGACGGTGGTGCGCCGTCGATCACGACGACGAATTCACCGAGTGGTTCGGTCGCGGCGAAGTGTGACGCAACCTCGGCGAGTGTTCCGCGCCGCACTTCTTCGTGCATCT
>CAYFNP010000074.1:0-7073 GCA_964344425.1 uncultured Bifidobacterium sp.
GCGACTTGCGACTGGTCGGGATGTTGCTGTGTTCGGGCACCCAGAAGCTTTCGAAGCCGCGCGCCTCGATCTCGCGGGCAAGGTCGTCGGGTCGCATCGTGTAGTCGACTGAATAAATGGTGACGCCGATTCGTGCGCGCATGATGCCGTCGTCTCAGCGAATCGCTTGTGCGGTCTTCGGAAAGTCGGCGAATTGCACCTTCAGTTCGCGCTTCAGGATCTTGCCCGACATATTGCGCGGTAGCGGGGTCTCGCTGAGGTGGAAGTACCGGGGCAACTTGAAGTCGGCGAGGTTGTCCTTGCAGATCTTCAACACGTCGGCCGCTTCGACCTTTGCACCGTTCGAGAACACGATGACGAGCGGTGTCTCGCCCCAACGGTCGTCGGGAACACCGACGACGGCAACCTCGACGACACCCGGAACGTTGGCGATCAGACGTTCGAGTTCCGCCGGATACACGTTGAGACCACCCGAGATGAGCATGTCCTTCTTGCGATCAACGACATAGAGGTAGCCCTCGTCGTCGACGTAACCGAGGTCGCCCGTGTGCAACCAGCCACCACGCAGTGCGGCGGCGGTGGCGGTCGGGTTGTTCCAATACTCCTTCATGACCTGTGGGCCCTTCAGCAGGATCTCGCCCACTTCGCCGGTGGCCACCTCGTTGTCGTCGTCGTCGGCGATCTTCAACGAACCGTGGTTGATGGGAATACCCGCCGAGCCGACCTTGCGGAACGCGTCGTGCGAGGGCAGCACGGTGCCGGCCGCCGACGATTCGGTGAGGCTGAACATCTGCAGCATCGGTACGCCCCGTGCCTGCACCGCTTTCAGAAGCGACGGCGGCACCACCGCGCCTCCCGAGCAGGCCTTCTTCCACGACGAGAGGTCGGCGGTTTTCCAGCGCGGGTGGTCGACGATCATCTGGAAGATGGTGGGCACGCCCATGAAACCGGTGGCGCGTTCCTTTTCGAAGTTGTCATAGATGCGGTCGATGTTCACCTCGTTGTCGAGCAAAAGGCTTGCCCCCGACCAATAGGTGTAGAGCCACAGTGCGAGACCGCCGGTGAACGCCAGGGGGAACGGCAACTGCAGCTTGTCGCCGGGCCACAGATTCAGGGCCTGTGCCCACGACTGTGACCCCGCATCGAACGAGCCATGCGTCAGCACCGCACCCTTCGGGTCGCCGGTGGTGCCGCTGGTGTAACAGATGAACGCCGCGTCGTCGGGCACGGTGTCGGCGGTGACAACCGTGCCACCGGCAAACAAGGGCTGCATGTTCTCGACGTGGACGACGTCGCAGTTCTCGACGGTCGAGGCAGCGTCAGCGAGACCGGCATTGGTGAAGAGGATCTTCGCTCCCGCGTTGGCGACGACGAACTTGACCTCGGCGGGCGTGAAGCGGGTGTTGATCGGAACGATGACCGCGCCGAGTTTCCACGCGGCCATGGTGATCTGGCACCACTCGAGGCAGTTGGTCAACAACAAACCGATGCGGTCACCCTTGCCGATTCCCGTCGCGGCAAGACCGGCCGCGAGACTGCCCGTCGTGTCGTTGAGTTCGCGCCACGACACTTCGCGTCCGGCGTACTTGATCGACAACTCGTCGGGCCGCCATCTGGCCCAGAACTCACCGATTCGCGCGAGATTCATCGCACACCCCCTCGACAGGAAAAGTTAGTCATCCCGCGGGTGACCTATCGTGTCGACATGTCCCCGCGCAACACCCCTATTTATTCGTTGTCCAGCACGTTCATCGACGAAATGGCGGCGCTCGACCCGATGGCCGCCACCTATCTCGGCATCGCGGGGTTCGACCACCTGATGACCGACTACTCCCCCGCCGGCCACGACGCCCGCGCCGCCCACGCCAAGTCGACTCTCGGGAAGTTGAACGCGCTCGCGGCCGGCGACGATGCCGACCGTCTCGCCGCCGGGGTTCTGCGCAACGATCTGGAACTGTCGGTCGAGGAGCACGCGGCAGGTGAACACCTGCGCGGCATCCGCGTCATCGCGGGCGACCTCGACGGTGCACGCGGCATCTTCGATCTCATGCCAACCGACACCGAGGCCGACTGGGAGAACATCGCCTCGCGTATGGAGGGATTCCCCGGTGCGCTCGCGGGCATGCGCGCATCGTGGCAGTCGGGCATCTCGCGCGGAACGGTTGCACCGCTGCGTCAGGCGATTGCGGTATCCGGTCAGGCCGCGGCGTGGGCCGGAAGCGGAAAGGGTGACGGCTTCTTCGAGGGCTTTGTGCAGTCGGCCGACGTGTCCGATGCCCTGCGCAAGCGCCTCGAAGTAGCTGCGGTGTCGTGTTCGCGCGCACTTGCCGACACACGCGACTACTTGCGCAACGACTACGCGCCGAAGGCCGATCCGAACGACGGAGTGGGTGAGGCACGTCACGCGTTTGCACGCCGTCGTTACCTCGGCATGAACGTCGAGGCACGTGAAGCGTACGACTGGGGATGGGACGAGGTCGCGCGTCTCGACGCCGAGATTCGTCGTGTCGGCGAAGGGATTCTTCCCGGCGCATCACCGCGCGAGGTTCGCCATCTTCTCGACACCGACCCTGCCCGTGCGGTTCACGGCGAGGACAACCTGCGCAACTGGCTGCAGGAACTGATGGACGAGGCGATGGCGTTCCTCATCGACAACGGACACTTCGATATCCCGCAATCGATGCGTCGTTGCGAAGCGATGATCTCGCCGCCCGGCGGTGCCGCCGCGATGTACTACACCGGCCCCAGCGAAGACCTGTCGCGTCCCGGCCGCACGTGGTATCCGCTGAACGGCCGCGAGTCGGTGCCGCGCTGGGGCGAGCCGACGACGGCGTACCACGAGGGCGTGCCGGGCCACCATCTTCAAATTGCGATGGCCGTGGTCAACGCCGACCAGCTGTCGCGCTACCAGCGCAACACGTTCGTGTCGGGTCACGGCGAGGGCTGGGCTCTCTACGCCGAACGCCTGATGGACGAATTCGGGTTCTTCGGTAACCCCGACTACCGACTGGGTTACCTGTACGGCCAGGCGATGCGCGCCGCGCGCGTGGTCATCGACATCGGCCTGCACTGCGGGTTCACGATTCCTTCGTCGTGGTCGTGGCACCCGGGCGAGGCGTGGACGCCGGAACTTGCACTCGAGTTCCTGACCGAGAGGTCGTCCAGCGACGACGAGTTCAACCGATCGGAAATCGACCGTTATCTGGGTTGGCCGGCGCAGGCGATCTCTTACAAGTTGGGCGAGCGCGTCTGGCTCGACCTGCGCGACGACGCCAAGCGCCGTCTGGGTTCGCGTTTCGATCTGCGCGACTGGCATGCCTTCGGTTTGAACCTCGGCAACCTGGGTCTCGATCTGTTGAAGTCGGAAATGGCCCGCTACGGGGCCTGATTCGTCACTTCAGAACAACGACGCGAGTGCCGACCTCGACGAAGTTGTACAGGAACTCGGCATCGGCTTCGAGCATGCGCACGCATCCGCCGCTCTGAAACGTCCCCAACTGTTCGACCGTCTGCATCGGACCGGCCGTGTTGCAGTGGCCGCCCGTCCATGCGCAGGTCGGGATCGAGTGGAAAGAAATCGTGTTCTTGCCGTTCGGACTGACCGCGAAGCGCACCGACCACTTCATCTTGATCTCGGGGAAGAAGATGCTCTGCGAAAACTCGCTCTTCGACATCACGTTGTACTTGCCCGGCTTCGGTACGCCTTCGCGACCCGAGACCGGCACCGATTTGACCAACTGATCGTTCTCGTCGACGATCCACACCCAGTTCAGACTGTTCTGGAAGATGATCCGCTTCCCCTTGCCGGTCTTCTCGGGTAACGGTCGCGGGTTCGCGTGATTCCAAACGATCGTCGTTGTGGTGGTTTCCACCGGCAGTGTCGTCGTGGTCTCCGGCGCTGCAGTGGTGGTTGTCTCGGGCGGAAGAGTCGTCGTGGCCTCGGCGACGGTGGTCGACGTCGGCACGATGGCGGGCAACGTCGTGGGTGACGACGCCGCAGCGTCGTTGCCCGACTGACCGATCACAAGCGCAACACCGACGACAAGCATGACGGCCGCTGCAACGGGAGTCAGCCACAACTTGGCGTGTCGGCGCATCTCGCGGGGGGTCATGAAAGAAAAATTTAGGGTCGCCGCCACCACCGCGTGCGGGATACCCGCGACAAACCGTTACGAAACGCGCAATGAATAGGTACTGCGCGGGCCGGCCGGCGCGCCGTCTGCCGTTACCACTCGACCTTCGGCCACCAGCTTGTGCATGTGAGCGAGCACGCTTCGTCGTGCGGCCTTGTGCAGTTCCTTGCGCACATCGGCATACATCGTCGCCACCATCGCCTTGATCGTCGCGTCACCGCGGCCGAGCAGCGCGATGATCTGTTCTTCGCGCTCGACGCGATGCTGCAGATACGCACGAAGGAACGGTTGCGGGTCGCGCACGGGATTGCCATGCGTCGGATACAGGATCGCATCGTTGCGCGCGAGAAGTTTGCGTACGGATGCGAAGTAGTCGGCCATGTTGCCGTCGGGCGGCGACACCACCGTCGTGCTCCACCCCATGATGTGGTCGCCGGTGAAGAGTGCGTTCTCCGCATCGAGGTGAACGCAGAGATGGTTCGACGTATGACCAGGCGTGTGCACCGCCGTCAACGACCAGTCGCCGACGGTGATGAAGCGCTCGCCGTCGCCCACGCGATGGGTTGGGTCGAAATCGTGATCGATGTGCTCGCGTGTCTCGTCTTCGTTTGCTGCTTTGTCGGTTTCACCGTTCTCGTCGGTTTCATCGTCATCGTCGGTGTCGTCGGCGTCATCGTCGACGATTTCGTGTCGGGGATGCGGCCCGAATCCATAGGTCGGTGCACCCGTCAACGACGACAGCCAAGGGGCCAACGGCACATGGTCGGAATGACAGTGCGTCACCACGATGCCGGCGACACGTTTGCCGGTCACGGCACGTTCCAGGGCCTCACGGTGCGAAACCAGTTCGGGGCCCGGGTCGATGACGACGACCTCGTCGGTGCCGATGATGTACGTGCCGGTTCCGCGGTACGTGAACTTCGACGGGTTCTCGGCCACCACACGTGACACCAACGGCGACATGCGGTCGACGCGACCGTAGACAAGGTCGTTCAACGGTTCGACGAACGGAATCGCGACCACGGAACTACGGGTTCTTCGGTTTGCGTCGACGCTGCTTGCGTTCGGGCGCGGCCGGCACGTTGGTCAGCGGGCTGTCGACCACGTCGTGACGGGTCCCCCGCTGGCTGGCAATCGCCTGCACCATCGCCGCACCGGGCAGTGCCAACAGCGCGCCGATCGGACCCAACAACGCGGCACCCGCGATGGCAGAACCGAAAGCGAGCGCGGGATGCAGGTCCATCGTGCGCGCGGTGATGCGCGGCGAGACCAGGTAGTTCTCGATCTGCTGGTACACGATGATGAACCCGATGACGAACAGGGCCGACGACGGTTCCTCGATGAAACTGAGAACGATGGGAAGCACGCCCGCGACGTAGGTGCCGACGACGGGCATGAACTGCGAGACAAGGCCCACCCAAATGGCCATCGCGATGGGAGCGGGTGTGCCGATTGCCTGGAAGGCGATCCAGTGGAAGAAGCTCGACACAAGCGCCAGCAGGGCACGTGAATAGAGGTATCCGCCGGTCTTGCTGACCGCGATTTCCCACGCCTCGAGCACGCGCACCTGTCTGTCGGGGGCCAATCGCGAACAGATGGCGCGCCGCCACTTCGGGCCGTCGGCGACGAAGTAAAAGGTGAAGAGCAGAACCGAGAAGATCTGGAGCAGGACCCCGAGCGCCTGCACCGAGACGCTGACCACCTTGTCCTGCTGCGAGTCGATGAACCGCTGCACCGGGCCGTTCGGGTCGGAGATCGTTTCGTTCACCTGCTGCGGGTCGATGTTCGCGTTGAAGTTGCGATTGATGAAGTCGACGGTCTCGTTCACGTACTTCTCGCTGTTGCGCAACAGGTCGACGACCTGCGTGGCGACCAGCGTCGCGAACAACGACATGAGCGCAATCGCGCCAACCACCACCGAGAGGAGAATCGTCATCGTCGCCCGACCGCGGCGCCAACCGCGCGCCTCGAGTTTGTTCACACCCGGTTCGATGGCGAGTGCGAGAAAGATCGACACCAGAAGAAGCAGGAGAAGGTTCGTCAGGCGGTGGAACGAGTGCCGCGTGGCGACCATCACAAGAAAACCCGCCCAGAAGATGACGGCGGCCTTCACCAGCCAGCGCGTCGACAAAAGTCTCGACGCGGTCGATTCCCCGGTGTTTTCTTCCCCTGGAGGCGACATGACTGAAGCGTACGCTGGCACGATGGGGTCGTGGTGAGTCCCGACCAGCAAAACGGCCTCGTCGGCGAGATCGGCAAACGACTCGGCGCACTCCGCGACACCCTGGGCGATGGCGTGCGCGGTCGCATCGCCGGGGCCGACGGCCACGAGCGAATGCTCGGACTCATCGAAGAGACCGGTCCGCGATGGTTCGACGAATCGCGGCCCATCCGCCGCGTCCACGAGGACGCGTCGATGTTCATCGGCGGCCTGCGTGCACTCCTCTTGCAATCCATGCACCCGCTCGCAATGGCGGGCGTGGCGATTCATTCCGATTACCGCAACGACCCGTGGGGTCGTCTGCAACGCACCGCCGACTTTCTTGCCGCCACCACGTTCGGTACCGAACGCGCCGCACAGGAAGCAGTCGACCGCGTGCGCGCCGTGCACTCACGCGTGTCCGGCACGGCACCCGACGGGCGGCCCTATTCGGCGAACGATCCGCATCTCTTGCGCTGGGTACACGTCGCCGAGGTCGACAGTTTTCTTGCCGCGCACACCAAGTTCGGGCGCGAAAAACTCGACCAGGCCGGGCGCGATGGTTACGTCGCGGACACCGCGCGTGTCGCCCGCGCCCTTGGTGTGCCGGCGCCGCCGACCAGCGAGCGCGCGTTGCGCGATCAGCTGAGAATGTTCCGATCCGAAATGCATGCATCGAAAGAAGCTCGCGATGCGGCGCGGTACCTGGTGGTCACCCCGCCGTTGCCGGTACCCGCGCG
>CAYFNP010000075.1:0-7033 GCA_964344425.1 uncultured Bifidobacterium sp.
GCAACGAGATCACCCCCGGCAACTTCATCTTCCGTACGCGCGAGTTCGAGCAGATGGAGCTCGAGTTCTTCGTACCCCCGGAAGAGGGACCGAAGTGGTACGAGTACTGGTGCAACGAACGTCTGAACTGGTACGTCGATCTGGGAATTCCACGCGAGATGTTGCGCATCCGCGACCACGACAAAGACGAACTGTCGCACTACTCGGCCGGCACCGCCGACGTCGAGTTTCAGTTCCCATGGGGATGGGGAGAACTCGAAGGCATCGCCCAACGCACCAACTACGACCTGACCCAGCACGCGAACCACTCGGGCCAGAAGTTGGACTACTTCGACCAGGCGACCAATGAACGTTACGTGCCCTACGTCGTTGAACCCGCTGCGGGCGCCAACCGCACCATGGCGGCGTTCCTGTTGGCCGCTTATGACGAGGACGTCGTCAACGACGAGCCACGCACCGTGCTCCGGCTGCACCCCCGTCTGGCGCCCTACAAGGTTGCAGTTCTTCCGCTGTCGAAGAAGGACACGCTCACGCCGCTCGCCAAGGAGATCCACCGTGCGCTCGCCGAGCGGTATATGGTCGACTACGACGAGACGCAGGCAATCGGGCGCCGCTACCGCCGCCAGGACGAGATCGGAACGCCCTTCTGCGTCACGGTCGACTTTGATTCTCTGGAAGACCGGTGCGTCACCGTGCGCGAACGCGACACAACCGAGCAGGTTCGCGTGCCGATTGCCGACCTCGCGGCGGAAATCCAGCGGCGGCTAGGGTTCTGATCAACCACACACAACTTCGGGGGAAGACATGAGCATCGAAAAGCGCGTCGGCGTCGTCGCAAAGATCACATCGGCACCTGGCAAGCGGGCCGATCTGGCCAAGGCGTTGATGACTGCGCAGGATCACGTCGCCAAGGAACCCGGCACGCTGCACTACATCCTGAACGAAGACGCGACCGACGAGAACGTGTTGTGGATGTGGGAGATGTACACCGACCAAGACGCCCTGAACGCACACATGGGCGCGCAGTGGTTCAAGGATTGGGGTCCGTCGATCGCACCGTTCATGGGCGGACGCCCCGAACTGATCTTCGTCAAGCCGCTCGGCGGCAAGGGCGCCTGAGGCGCTCCGGGCACCGAAACACCACGACGTGCCCGCGACCTATCTCGACCGCATCATCGAGCACCATCGGGCTCGTGCGGCTGCCGACACGCGGCCGCTCAACGAACTCTTGAGTGCGGCGAATGCACAGCCTGCGGCGCGCGGGTTTCGTCGGGCGCTGGCAAGCGAGGGGGCCGATCGGCTCGCCGTGATTGCCGAGATCAAGCGTCGTTCGCCCTCGAAGGGTGACCTGAACGCAGGTCTTGACCCCGCCTCGATTGCACGTGCCTACGAGACCGCCGGCGCAACGTGCATGTCGGTGCTGACCGACGCACCGCACTTCGGAGGCTCACCGCTCGATCTGACCACGGCGCGCGCCGCGTGTTCCTTGCCCGTCATTCGCAAGGATTTCACCGTCGACGTTCGCGATGTATGCGATGCACGGTTGATGGGTGCGGACTGCGTTTTGCTCATCGCAGCCGCACTGGAGCAAAGCGAGCTCGCCGAGTTTCACGCCGCGGCTGTCGAGATCGGACTCGACGTCCTCGTCGAGGTGCACGACGAGAGAGAGCTCGACGTGGCCCTGACCGTCGGCGCCGACATGATCGGAGTCAACCAGCGTGACCTTGTGACCTTCGAGGTGGACCATGCGCGGGCCGTCCGCATGGCGGGCGTCATGCCGGCGGGTGTCGTGCGCGTTGCGGAATCAGGAGTGCGCGGTCACGACGACGCCGTCAGTCTTCGTCGAGCGGGTTATCACGCGGTGCTGGTGGGCGAGAGTTTGGTGACGTCGCGCGACATCGGTGAATCCCTCGGGGCACTGCGGGTGGCGTAGTACCGTCCGAGTCAGTGTTCGTAAAGATCTGCGGCATCACGACTGAGGACGACGCCTTGCTGGCCGTCGCCATGGGCGCCGACGCGGTGGGCTTCGTGTTCGCGCCGTCACCCAGACAGGTCGCAGTGAAGCGTGTCTACGACATCACGCGCCGCTTGCCCCCGGAAATCCTGACGGTCGGTGTGTTCCGCGACGAACACCCGCGACGTGTCGTGGACATGACGCTGGAAGCCGGGCTCAAGGCCGCACAATTGCACGGTCACGAATCTCCGGCCGACGTCGCTGAAGTGTCTCGGCACGTCCGGTTCGTCATCAAGGCCGTTGCGGCGGGTTCAACCGATGCGCGCAACGCCGACAGATTCGGAACGGGCCTCGTCCTTCTCGATGCGCCATCGCCGGGGTCGGGTCAGGTGTTCGATTGGTCACTGGCCGGCGATGTCGCCATCGGTCCGCGGATCATCCTCGCCGGGGGTCTGAACCCCGACAACGTCGGCGATGCGGTTGCGTCGGTGCGCCCCTGGGGTGTCGATGTCGCCAGTGGTGTCGAGGCATCACCCGGAAAGAAGGACCCGCGTCTCGTTCGTGCATTTGTTGCAGCGGCCCGGGCGGCCACTCCGACGTCGCACGTCGGGCCCGACGAGATGCCCTACGACTGGCAGGACGACCTCTAGTCCAAACGAGTCGCCGTTCGCGCGAACGTCCTGCGAGACTGTCGCGCATGTCGCTCTTGGTCGAGCCCGACGAATCGGGTCGCTTCGGACAGTTCGGTGGTCGGTTCGTGCCCGAAACCCTCGTGCCCGCCTGCCAGGAACTCGAGGCTGCGTTTCGCGAGGCGTGGGCGGACCCCGTGTTCCGTCAGGAACTCGATCACCTGCTGAAGACCTACGCAGGACGACCATCGATCCTCACCGAGTGCAACAACCTCGGACGCCAGCTGGGCATTCGGCTTCTGCTGAAGCGCGAGGACCTGAATCACACCGGTTCACACAAGATCAACAACGTCCTTGGCCAGGTGTTGCTCGCCAAGCGCATGGGCAAGCGTCGGATCGTCGCCGAGACGGGCGCGGGTCAACACGGTGTCGCGTCGGCGACGGCAGCGGCGTTGCTCGGTCTCGAGTGCAAGGTTTACATGGGTGCAGTCGACATGGAGCGACAGGCACTCAACGTGTTCAGGATGAGGTTGCTCGGCGCAACCGTCGAACCGGCGCAGTCGGGGAGCCGCACGCTGAAGGACGCCGTCAACGAAGCCATGCGCGACTGGGTGGCCACCGTCGAATCCACGCACTACTGCCTCGGTTCGGTGATGGGTCCGCATCCGTATCCGTGGATGGTTCGTCAGTTCCACCGCGTCATCGGTGACGAGGCGCGCGAGCAGTGTCGCGAAGCAACCGGCACCGACCCTGACGTCGTTGTGGCGTGCGTCGGCGGAGGGTCGAACGCGATGGGGATCTTTTCCGGGTTCATCGACACCAAGGCACGTCTGGTCGGCGTGGAACCCGCGGGTGGCGCGGCCGTCGGCCGAGGAGTGCCGGGCGTCGTCCATGGGATGAAGAGTTACCTCATGCAGGACGAACACGGTCAGGTGCAAGAGGCCCATTCGATCAGTGCGGGTCTCGACTATCCGGGCGTCGGCCCCGAGCACTCGTATCTCGCCGAGACGGGTCGCGCCGAGTACCCGAGTGTCACCGACGACGAGGTCATCGGCGGTTTCAGTCTTCTCGCCCGAACCGAAGGAATCATTCCGGCGCTCGAGTGCGCACACGCACTGGCGTGGATCGCGCGCGAAGCCCCGAACATGCAGGGCAAGACGGTGCTCATGAACCTGTCGGGTCGGGGCGACAAGGACGTCGCCCAGATGATGGACATTCTGGGTTAAGTGGACAGGGTTGAGTGATTTCGGTTGATCGGTCTCGAAGCGCACCTTCGCGCCCAACGAAGCGCCGGACGCAAGCTTCTCGTTCCGTACGTCACGGGCGGCCTTGCCAATTGGAAAGAGGCCATCCGTGCTGCGGTTGCAGCAGGTGCGGACGCAGTCGAGGTCGGCATCCCGTTCTCTGATCCGGTGATGGACGGGCCCGTCATTCAAGAGGCATCGCAGCGCGCGCTCGACGCGGGCGCGACACCCGAATCGATCCTCGCCGAGATTCCGAGCATCGACGTGAACGTGCCGATCGTCGTGATGCTGTACTACAACACGGTCTTTCGCATGGGCCACCAACGCTTCGCCTCGTTGTGCGCCGACAGGGGAGTCTCCGGCGCGATCGTGCCCGACCTTCCCCTCGAGGAAGCGGGCGAGTGGTGCGCAGCAGCCGATGCGGCCGGTGTCGAGACGGTCATGCTCGCGGCACCCACCGCGCCCGACAACAGACTTCCTTTGATTGCGGCACGCGCCCACGGCTTCGTCTATGCGGTCGGACTGTTGGGCATCACGGGCGAGCGCGACGCGCTGGCCAACACGGCGACGGCGATTGCTCGCCGCGTCAAGGCCGTGACCGACAAGCCAGTCCTGGTCGGGGTCGGCGTTTCGAATGCCGAACAGGCTCGTGAGGCGTGTCGAACAGCCGATGGTGTGATTCAAGGAGCGTCGGTCGTGCGTCGACTGATGGAGTCGGGTCCCGACGCGGTGGGTGAGTACATCGCGGAGGTACGCGCGGCAATCGACACCGTTGCGGTCGCCGACTAGTTTCGCCGCATGGCGAAAGCAGCGGCACTGAAGGCGGGCGACAAGGCCCCGGATTTCGATCTCCTCGACCAGAACGGCAAGACGGTGTCGCTGGCCAAGTTCGCAAAGCGCAAGGTGCTCGTTTACTTCTATCCGAAGGCCGACACTCCCGGCTGTACGGCGCAGTCGTGCGGACTTCGTGATGTCAAGGACAAGATCGGCAAGACGGCAATCGTCGGCATCAGCCCCGACAAGCCGGAGAAGCAGAAGAAGTTCGACGACAAGTACGAGCTCGGTTTCACGCTTCTTGCCGACACCGAGAACGTCGTCGCCAAGGCGTACAGCGTTTGGAAGAAGAAGAGCATGTACGGGCGCGAATACATGGGCATCGAACGCTCGGCATTCCTGATCGGAACCGACGGCACGATTCTCGAGGCGTGGTACAAGATCTCGCCGAAGGACACGCCAGCGAACCTGTTGAAGGCGCTCGGGAAGTAGCCGTGGCGTTTCCCAAGCCCGACCAAGTGCTGCCGCACCGACCACCGTTCCTTTTTGTCGACGAGATCACCGCGTTGGACGACGGGTCTTCTGCGACGGGTGTCTGGCAGCTGTCCGGTGACGAGTGGTTCTTCGCCGGACATTTTCCCGGCAGGCCGACCCTGCCCGGGGTGTTGATGTGTGAGGCAATCGCCCAGGTCGGTGCGTATGTCGTGCTCAGCGACCCGAAGATGCAGGGCAAGTTGCCTCTCTTCGGAGGACTCGACGGCGCTCGATTCCGTCGTCAGGTGATGCCCGGCGATCGGTTGACGCTCGAGGTCACGCTCGGTCGCATGTCGTCGCGCGCCGGCAAGGGCAGCGGTCGTGCTCTCGTCAACGGCGAAGTTGCCTGCGAGTGTGACTTGATGTTCGTTCTCGTCGACGCCTGATTGCGTCGTTCACGAAACGGGCGCGAGGATCACCGAGCCGTTGTGACCGCCGAAGCCGAAGTTGTTCGACATTGTGGGCCCCGGGGTCCACGGACGCGGCGCACCGACGACCAGATCGATGTCCATTTCGGGGTCGAGCGCGGTGGTGCCCGCGGTCGGAGGGACCAACTTCTTTTCGAAGGACATCAGCACTGCGGCTGCTTCAAGTGCACCGGCGGCGCCGAGTGCATGGCCGGTGACGCCCTTGGTCGAGGTGACGATCGGTCGGCTGGCGCCGAACACCTCTTTCATGGCCTCGGCCTCGGCTGCATCGTTCAAAGGGGTCGACGTTCCGTGGGCATTGATGTGCACGATGTCAGCGGCATTCAATTCGGCATCTGCGAGCGCAAGCCGCATGCAAGCCTGCGCACCGACCCCGCCCGGTGAAGGTGCCGTGATGTGGTGCGCGTCGGCGTTGCTGGCAGAGCCGAGCACTTCGCCGAGGATGTTTGCGCCGCGCGCAACGGCCAGGTCGTAACGCTCGAGAATGAGCACAGCCGAACCTTCACCCATCACGAATCCGTCGCGAGTGGCATCGAACGGCTTACTGCTTCCGGTTGTCGACAAAGCCGTCATGTTCCCGAATCCGGCAAGCGAGGTGGGTGTCGCTGCTGCTTCGGAACCGCCGGTCGCGACCGCGTCACAGACTCCGTAGGCGACGAGGCGGGCTGCGTAGCCGATCGCGTGCGTCGACGCGGCACATGCCGTGCAGATGGTTTCGTTCGGACCCTGAAGTCCGAAGCGCATGGAGATCGCCGCGCCGGCGGCGTTGGCCATCATCATCGGCACGAGGAACGGCGACACGCGACGTGCGCCCTTTTCAAGAAGCACACCGACCTGTTCTTCGAGCGTGTGCAATCCGCCAACGCCGGTGGCGAAGATCGTCCCGAAACGCGCCTTGTCGACGGTGATGTCGCCGGCCTGGGCGAAAGCCTCGTGCGCGGCAGCGAGCGCAAACTGCTCGACGCGGTCGGCGCGGCGTGCTTCCTTGGGATTGTCGAAATACGGCGATGGATCCCAATCAGCGATTTCGTTCGACTTCTTGTCGACGAGGCCCGGACCGAGAAGGCCGGTCCAGTAAGCCTCGCGGCCGAGGCCGCACGGCGCAACGACGCCGAGACCCGTGATCGCCACCCTGTGGGGGCCGCCAGCGGCGAACGGATTGCGCATCAGAGCTTGGCGACGATGAGGTCGAAGGCCTGACCGATGGTCTGGATGTCCTTCAGTTCCTCTTCGGGTACTTCCACGCCGAATTCCTCTTCGAGAGCCATGACCAATTCGACGAGGTCGAGACTGTCGGCGTCGAGGTCGTCACCGAACTTGGCTTCCTTGGTGACCTGTGATGCATCGACCGACAGAACATCGACGGCACACTTCGTGAATCGGGCGAACAGATCGTCGCTCATGGCTTCTCCTTTATTTGGTCGTTCAATATTGCCACGCACGGGGCCGGTCTCAATGACCCATACCGTG
>CAYFNP010000076.1:0-6978 GCA_964344425.1 uncultured Bifidobacterium sp.
TCGATTTATTTCGACTCGATCTATGGCGCGTACCGCGGCCAACGCGACATCAGGGGATGGCTCGTGCCGACGATGACGTCGGTTCCGTTCCTGCAGTTCGTTCCCACGCACGAGGCACACGTGTTCGCCGATGGCACGGGTCGGGCAAGCGTCGACGAATGGAAGATGGTGATCGACCCGACCGCGATCGGTGGCGAGGGCGACCCGATCGACGTCGGCCGCGGGGTTTCCGTCCGGCGTTACAACGACGGGTGGATCAACTGGTCGTGCGACGTCTACGACACGGGCCCGTTCCGCACCGATCCGAACGCGGGACTGCCGCCGGTGCCCGAGGTCGCATGGGTGGTCGATACGGCGGTTCCCGAGTCGCGGGCGCGCGACGTCGACTTCGAAGCCGACTGCAGAAGGTTCCATCCCACCGACTGCGAATACCACGATCCGATCTTCGGCACGTTTCGCGGCCGCGAAGCGATCACCTCATGGTTGCTCGACGTCATGCCGAAGTGTGGTGACATCGTTTTCGAACCACTCGGCCCGATCTTCGACGACGGCGAAGTGTTCGTCCAGGAATGGATGCAAAAGGCGATCCTTCCCGACGGCTCACGCGTCGAAATGACGCGCGGTACCAGCGTCCGCCGATCGCGCGACGGCTGGGTCGTGTATGCCGCCGACTATTTCGACACCGCTCCGTTGTCGAATCCGACTGTCCTGGCCGCGGCTGCAGCGTGCGGATCGACTCTGTCGATGGACGACATACTGCGCTACCGGTCGTAGAACCTCACGCGTCATCAGGTTCGACCGTGTCTATGCGTCGTCGGGCTCGACGACCAGACCGGGGGTGTCATTGGGGGTGCCCTCGATTGCGCGCACGTCGCACCACCAGGCAAGGACCAGCGACCAGACTGCGCCGCCGACCAGTACCCAGCGTGCGCCGATCGCGTCGATGACCGGCCCGAAGAGCAGGTTGCCGAGCGGCACCGTTCCGCCGAATGCCATGAACCACAGCGCCATCACCCGGCCGCGCTCGTTCGGCGCGAGGCGTGACTGCAACACGGTCATCATCGATGTCGTTGTTCCGAAGTAGGCGATGCCGAGCGGGAAGGCGACGAGAAAAGCAAGCAGTGGTGTGTTCGCAAGGCCGAACAACGCGATGAAGACGGCGAATGATGCGAAGCCCCAGCGAATGATGCGGCGCTTGTCGACGTCGACCAGCACGGTGCCGATCGCGAGCCCACCGAGCGCGGCCCCCAGTCCCCACGTGGCGTAGAGCCAGCGGTACGTCGACCCGGTCTCGTCGATGCCGAAGTTCAGGCGGGCGACGGCGGGGAACAGCCCGACGTAGGGGAGCGAGAGGAACGAGAACGTTGCGAGCGACAGCAACAGACGGCTGATGACCGGACGCTCGCGGGCGATGCGGATGCCGGTCATCAACTGCTTCCAGCCTTGGTCGGCGCCCGCGGGCTTGATGGCGGGAATCGTCACGCGCGAAACCGCAAAGATGACGAAGAGATAGGTGACCGAGTTGATGAGGAACACCTGCGACGTGCTGACACCGAAGTTCGCGAGCAGCGCGACGATGATCGGCCCGATCACGCGGGACCCGTTGATGATGGTCGAGTTGAGCGAAATCGCCCCCGGTAGATCCTCGGGCGGAACCAGGCTCGGCAACGTGGCCGACCATGCGGGGGCGTTCAGCGAGTTGCCGATACCCACGCCAAGTTGCGCGAGGAAGAGCAATGCCACGGGTGCATCGGCCGCCGCCAACGGAAACAACAGGAACGAGAACGTCATCTGGACGGTCTGCGTGAACATCAGCCAGCGTCGCCGGTCGAACTTGTCGGCAACCACGCCCGCAGGAATGGAAAGCAGCAGCAGCGGCCCCAGCTGGGCGAAGATGAAGATGCCAACGAGCGATGCCCGGCCGGTGCGGTTGTAGATGTATGCCGGCAGCACGACGTTCTGCATCCACGTCCCGATGTTCGACAGGAAAGACCCGATGAACATCGCACGGAAGTCGCGCGATTGAAGCGCGGCACGCACGGTGCCGCGCCGAATGTCGGGCATCAGCCAGCGAGAACTTCGGCGTACATCGACAGCGTCTGTGGCGGGCCGCTGACGAGGAAGGTGGTGATGCAGGTCTCGCGCCACTTCTGCAGCTCGTCGCGGATCTTGTCGATCGGTCCGACAAGCGCGACGTCCTCGACCATCGCGAGCGGGATCGCCGCTGCGGCCTCGGCCTTCTTGCCCGCGAGGTACAGGTCCTGCACCTTCAGTGCAACGTCCTCGTAGCCCATGCGCGCGAACACTTCGAAGTGGAAGTTCGCACCGCGTGCTCCCATGCCACCCGCATAGAGGGCGAGGAACGGACGCACGAAGTCGGCGCACTTCTCGGCGTCGTCACCGGGGATCATGAAGAGACCCGACGCAACCTCGAACCTGTCGGCTTTGTTCGCCTCGCCGCTCTTGGCGAAACCTTCGTTCAGGCACTTGCGGTAGAACGGATCTTCCTTGGGCGAGAAGAAGAGAGGCAACCAGCCGTCGCAGATTTCGGCCGACAGGGCCACGTTCTTCGGACCCTCGGCGCCGAGGAAGATCGGGATCTCCTTGCGCAGCGGATGGATGGTGCTCTTCAGCGGCTTGCCGAGTCCGGCTCCGCCGGGGAAGGGCATGTCGTAGAACTCGCCGTGATGGTTGATCGGCGATTCGCGGCGGATGATGTCGCGCACGATGCCGATGTATTCACGCGTGCGGGTGAGCGGCTTCGGGTAGGGCTGGCCGTACCAACCCTCGACGACCTGGGGCCCCGACGCGCCGAGACCGAGGATGAAGCGACCGTTGCTGAGGTGGTCGATTGTCATTGCTGCCATCGCGGTGGCAGCGGGTGTGCGTGCGCTCATCTGGATGATGCCCGTGCCGAGACGCACGCGCTCGGTGTGTGCGCCCCACCATGCAAGAGGCGTCAGTGCATCGCTGCCATAGGCCTCGGCGGTCCACACCGAATCGAATCCCAGGCGGTCGGCTTCCTTGATGCCCTCGAGTGCGCCGGCGGGCGGTCCGCTGCCCCAGTATCCGGTGTTGTAGCCGAGCTTGATGTTCTTCGATGCGGGGGACATGCCGCTGACGTTAGGTCAGCGAGTGGGTTCAGGTCGCGTCGAACTCGACGGGTAGCGATGTCGGCCCGAAGATTCCTGCGGTTGCGATCTTGTAGGCGGGAGTGCCGGCACGGCGGATGTTCGGCATGCGTCGAGCAAGGATCGGCAGTGCCTCCTGCAGTTCGGCCCGGGCAAGGGCCGCGCCGAGGCAGTAGTGGATGCCGCTGCCGAAGGTCAACTGCGGCTGTCCGGATTCGCGGCCGATCGGGTCGAAGTTCTCGGGACTTGCAAAGGCCCCGTCGTCGTGGTTCGCCGCCGCGAGAATCGGAAAGACGAGGGTGCCCGCGGGGAAGAGTATGTCGCGGTACTCGATGTCACACGACGCAACCCGACCCGTACCGCGCACCGCACCGTTCACGCGCATCGTCTCCTCGACGAACTTCGGCGCAAGGCTCGGATCGTCGGCGAGGGCGCGCCACTTGTCGGGATGTGCAAGCAACAGGTCGACAGTGAGTCCGAGTTGGTTGCGCGTCGTGTCGGTGCCGCCGATGATGACTGCCTCGACCATCATCACCAGTTCCTCGGTCGACAACTTGTCGCCCGCTTCTTCGGCGGCGATGAGGTCGGTCAGTAGGTCGTCGCGAGGCGATGCGCGGCGCTCGGCGATGAGGCCGCGCACGTAGGCGTCGATCTCGTCCTGCGCTGCCATGATGCGTGGGGCGTCTTCCTTGAAGTTGTTGTCGAACACCCGCAACACGTCGGTCGCCCAGCGGCTGAACAGTTCCCAATCCGACTTCGGGGCCCCGAGAAGTTCGCAGATGATCGGGATCGGGTACGGCTCGCAGACATCCGTCGCGATGTCGGCGCGGCCCGGCGGGAGTGCATCGACGAGGCGGTTGACGACGTCGCGCATCGCGGGTCGCAGCGTGTCGGCGCGGCGCGGCGAAAAGGACGGCGCGACGAGGCGGCGCAGACGAACATGTGTGTCGCCCTCGGCCGACAGGATGGACTCGCGTCGGCGACTCTTGAACTCGGGCGTCGCATCGGCCGACATTTCGATGACCAGAGGAACTGCACTGTGCCAGCGCTTGTCGCGCAGCACGGCGACGACGTCGTCGTAGCGCAGAATCGAGTAGCCGATTTCACCCTTCGCGATCCACGATGCCCGTGCGGCGTCGAGCGTGGCACGCATGCGCGCGGTTCTGTCGCCGTCTGTGTCGACGGTGAGCAGTGGCAGTTCGAGTTGATCGACGGGGGTGGGCATCGCGCTGAAACTATCCGAGCGCGGCTCGTGGAGCCACGTGAGGTTTGCCCAGCGCTTCGGCGACCGGTTGGTTCGTGACCGCACCGGCGGCGGTGTTCAACCCGTGGGCGATCGATTCGTCGTTGGTCACCGCTTCGCGGGGCCCCTTGCTGGCGACGGTGATGACGAACGGCAGCGTTGCGTTGGTGAGCGCGTACGTGCTGGTGTGCGGAACCGCACCCGGCATGTTGCCGACCGCGTAATGCACGACACCGTGCTGCACGTACGTGGGTTTGGAATGCGTGGTCTCGCGGGTGGTTTCGATGCAACCTCCCTGGTCGACGGCAACGTCGACGATGACGGCACCGGGCTTCATCGTGCGCACCATTTCGTCGGAGACTACGACCGGCGCACGGCCGCCTGCGACCAGCACGGCTCCGATCACGAGGTCGGCCTCGGCGACGGAACGTTCGACTGCGCCGCGGTTCGACGCGAGGGTCATGATGCGCCCCTTGTGAATCTGGTCGACGTATCGGAGCCGGTCGATGTTCTTGTCGAGCAGGATGACCTCGGCTTCCATGCCGGCGGCAATCCACGCTGCATTCCATCCGACGTTGCCCGCGCCGAGCACGACCACACGCGCGGGCCGCACGCCGGGTGCGCCGCCCATCAGGACTCCACGACCACCGTGCGTGCGCTCCATGAAGTGCGCGCCCATCTGAGGCGCGAGACGTCCCGCAACCTCACTCATCGGCGCGAGAAGCGGCAGTTGTCCGTTCTTCGTCTGCACCGTTTCGTAGGCGAACGCGGTCGTGCCGGCCTTGACCAAGGCGTCGGCAACTTCCGGGTACGCGGCGAGATGGAGGTAGGTGAAGAGAACGAGCTCCTTGCGGAGGAATCCGAACTCCTCGGGTTTCGGTTCCTTGACCTTCACCACCATGTCGCAAGCCCACGCATCGGCCGCGGTGGGAACGATGTCGGCTCCGGCAGCGACGTAGTCGGCGTCGGCGATCGACGCGCCCTCTCCGGCTCCGGTCTCGACCAACACATCGATGCCGAGGCGTTCGAGTTCGCGGACGCCATCGGGCGTCAGAGCGACGCGGCCCTCGGATTCCTTCACCTCGCGGGGGACGCCGACCGTCTTTGTCGCCGCAGGTTGATTCAACGTCGCCATGACCTATTTATACACACGGAAACGTATGGCAGGATGACGCCATGAAGCAGTTCCGCAATTTCATCAACGGACGGTTCGTCGACGCTCAAAGCGGAGAGACGACGGATGTCATCAACCCGGCGACCGGCGCCGTTTACGGCAAGGCGGCGCTGTCCCGTGACGCCGATGTCGAGTCCGCGATGAAAGCGGCGGAAGCCGGATTCGAGGTGTGGCGCGATTCGACGCCATCGGAACGTTCGCTCGCGCTCTTCCGCATGGCCGACGCGATCGAAGCGCGTGCGGGTGATCTGGTCGCCGCCGAGGTCGAGAACACCGGCAAGCCGATCGCCATGACCACCAGCGAGGAAATTCCGCCGATGGTCGACCAGATTCGTTTCTTCGCCGGTGCGGCACGCCACCTCGAGGGCAAGAGCGCCGGCGAGTACATGCGCAACATGACCTCGATGATTCGACGCGAACCCGTCGGAGTGTGCGCGCAGGTCGCGCCGTGGAACTACCCAATGATGATGGCGGTGTGGAAGTTCGCGCCGGCGATCGCCGCGGGCAACAGCATCGTGCTGAAGCCATCCGACACGACACCCGCGACGACAACGATCCTCGCCGAGATCGCAGCCGAGTTCCTGCCCGCCGGAGTCTTCAACGTGATCTGTGGCGACCGTGACACCGGCCGCGCGATGGTTGCCCACCGGACGCCAAGTCTCGTGTCGGTGACGGGAAGCGTGCGTGCGGGCATGGAGGTCGCACAGGCCGCCGCCGCAAGTTTGAAACGCGTGCACCTGGAACTCGGTGGCAAGGCCCCGGTTGTCGTCTTCGACGACGCCGACATCGAGGCGGCCGCGTCGGGAATCGCGACTGCGGGTCTGTTCAACGCCGGCCAGGACTGCACGGCTGCAACGCGTGTGTTGGCTTCGCCGGGCGTCTACTCGGATTTTGTCGCCGCGCTGACCGAGGCCGTT
Organism: uncultured Bifidobacterium sp.; assembly: GCA_964344425.1. Classification (GTDB taxonomy): domain Bacteria; phylum Actinomycetota; class Acidimicrobiia; order Acidimicrobiales; family Ilumatobacteraceae; genus F1-20-MAGs119. The sequence goes on from CAYFNP010000076.1 coordinate 6,466, forward strand.
GCCGCGTCGAAGACCGGCCAGCCCGACGACGAGGACGTGTTGTACGGCCCGCTGAACAACGTGAACCAATTGGCGCGCGTGTCGGGGTTCGTCGACCGCGCTCCGAGCCACGCGAAGGTGACGACGGGCGGCGCGAAGGTCGCGGGCAACGGCTACTTCTATTCACCGACTGTCGTCGCCGACCTGCGGCAAGACGACGAAATGATCCAGAACGAAATCTTCGGTCCCGTTCTCACCGTGCAGCGCTTCACCGACGAAGACGAGGCGGTGCGCTGGGCGAACGGCGTCGAGTACGGCCTTGCCTCATCGGTGTGGACGAAGGACTTCGGGCGCGCGATGCGCATGGCGCGTCGACTCGACTTCGGCTGCGTGTGGATCAACACCCACATTCCCGTCGTTGCCGAAATGCCCCACGGTGGCTTCAAGAAGTCGGGCTACGGGAAAGACCTGTCGTCGTATTCGCTCGAGGACTACACGCGCGTCAAGCACGTGATGGCCAACCTCGACAGCTGA
>CAYFNP010000077.1:0-2104 GCA_964344425.1 uncultured Bifidobacterium sp.
TCTGCGATGGCGGCGAGGCGGGCCGATACCCGCGCTTTTGCTGGGGAGGTCATGGATGAAAGGATGTCACGGTGAACGCGAAATCCCCCCAAGAAATTCGCATCCCGTCCGAACTTCTCCCCCGTGACGGGCGCTTCGGTTGCGGACCCTCGAAGGTGCGGCCCGAACAACTCGCCGCGCTCGCCGGTCGCGGTGCCGCCCTGATGGGCACCTCGCACCGTCAGGCGCCGGTCAAGAACCTCGTCGGGTCGGTGCGTTCGGGGCTCACCGAACTCTTCGGTCTGCCCGAGGGTTGGGAGATCGTGCTCGGCAACGGTGGCTCGACCGTGTTCTGGGACGTCGCCACGTTCGGTCTCATCGAGTCGCACAGCGAACACCTGGTGTTCGGCGAGTTCTCGTCGAAGTTCGCCGAGGCCGCCGCGGCAGCACCGCACCTCGGCGACCCGGTGGTCATTGCCTGCGATCCGGGCAGCCACCCCGGGCCCACGCAGGCCGACGTCGACGTGTACGCGTTCACCCACAACGAAACCTCGACCGGTGTCGCGATGCACCTCGCGCGCCCGTCCTTCGCCGGTGACGCCTTGGTGGTCGTCGACGCAACATCCGCCGCGGGCGGCCTGCCGTGGAACCCCGCTGAAGTCGATGTCTACTACTTCGCGCCTCAAAAGTGTTTCGCCGCCGACGGCGGAATATGGATCGCCGCCTGCTCGCCGCGCGCCGTCGAACGCGTGAAGAAGATCGCCGCGACCAAGCGTTGGTGCCCCGCATCGCTCGACCTGAAAATCGCCCTCGACAACAGCGTCGCAAACCAGACGTACAACACTCCTGCAGTCGGAACACTGGTGCTGCTCGACGAGCAGATCCAATGGATGCTGGGCAACGGCGGTCTTGCGTGGTGCGTGGCGCGCTCGAAGGAGTCGTCCGACCATCTCTACTCGTGGGCGGAGTCGCGTTCGTGGACGACACCGTTCGTCGCCGACCCGGCCAAGCGTTCCGCCGTGGTCGGAACCATCGACGTCGACGGAGTCGAGGCGGCCGATATCAATGCGGCATTGCGCGCGAACGGTGTCGTCGACACCGATTCCTACAGGAAATTGGGCAGGAACCAGCTGAGAATCGGCATGTTCCCTGCCATCGACCCCGACGACGTGCGCCGCCTCACGCAGTGCATCGACTACGTGGTCGAACGCCTGGGTGCGTGACACGCCCGACGCTGGTTGAATTCAGCGTGTGAAGTCGTCCGACGTTCTCACCACCAGTTGGGATGAACTCGCACCTTTGCGCGATCCGGTCTTTCTCATCGCACTGCGCGGCTGGTTCGACGTGTCCAGTGCGGCGACGTCGGCGTTGGAGTGGTGCGTGCGCGACCGTGTCGTCACCGTTGTCGCCAGCATCGACCCGGATCCGTTCTTCGATTTCACGCAGGAACGCCCCGAGGTCTACCTCGATGACGACGACGAACGGCAGATTCGTTGGCCCGAGAACGACATCTACGTCGCACGTTTCCCCGAGGGCAACCGCGATCTCGTGTTGTTGTCCGGCGTCGAGCCACACATCCACTGGTCGACCTTCATCGATTCGTTGGTCGAAGTCGCACAGGGTCTCAAGTGTTCGGCAGTCGTCACGCTCGGTGCACTTGCCGACCAGGTACCGCACACGCGGCTCCCACCCGTAGTCGGCAGCACCACGAACCCCGACCTCGCCCGTCGTCTCGGCCTGCAGCAGCCGCAGTACCAGGGGCCGACCGGCGTCATCGGCGTCATGCAAGAACGCTTCGACCGTACGGGCATGCCGTCGGTGTCGTTGCGCGTCGGCGTTCCCCACTACCTCACCAACGCACAACACCCGCGTTCGACGGCCGCACTGCTGCGCCACCTCGAACACGTGCTCGGGGTGCCCACCGGCCACGCCAACATGGACGGTGAAGTGCGGCGCTGGGCGGTGTTGCACGAAGAGGCCGTCGAAGACGACGCCCAGGCGCTGGCCTACGTGCGCATGCTCGAGCAACAGTTCGACCGTCGCTCCGAGGCCGCGATGCCGAGCGGCGAAGATCTAGCCGCCGAATTCGAGAAGTTCCTCCGCGACCAAAACCCCGACGACAACT
>CAYFNP010000077.1:2204-5239 GCA_964344425.1 uncultured Bifidobacterium sp.
CCGAGAATCCTCAGGAGAGGGGGAAGCCGGCGTAGTCCGGGTAGCGCGCGAGCCATTCGGCCGCAGCGTCGCCGAGTGCGAAGCACACCGTTGCGAATGCGTCGGCCCACATGAGGTGCGGTCCGATCACGGTGAACGAACCCAGCCGCGACACCGACGAGCCGTCGCGACCGTCCCACAGGTGCGCACCACGCGCCGCCGTACCCGACGTGGCGACGGCCCACCCCGCCGGAATGTCGAACCAAGCGGCAACGACCGATTTGTCCCGCGGATCGACGACACCGATGCGCCACGCCTCGCCCGTCGACTGGCAGCCGGCGGTTTGAATGTCTCCGCCGACGTTCAGGTACCACTGCGCAAGACCATGATCAACAAGAACGCGACCAGCGCGTTGCGCCGCCCAGCCCTTGACGAACCCCGCGGGGTCAAGGGAACCGTCGGGTCGGCGAGCGCGGAAGACGCCGTTCGACTCGTGTTCCAGCCACGTGCAGGCATCCATCACCTCGACGACGTCGGCCGATGCGTCGAGCAGGTGAAGTTCACCGCGATTGATGCGCGAAATCTCGCTGTCGTCACGGAACGTGGAGAATCGCGTCTCGATGTCGGTCATCAGTCCGAGCGCCTCGTTCCACGCCGCATCGACGACCCGACCGTCGACTGCATCGTCGACATGCAGACTCGCAAAGGTACCCATCACCTTCGCGGTCATCTTGCGGCGGTCGAGGACGGTGTTCATGGTCGCGAATCGATGACTGCCTGCAGGGCTGCCGTGTAGGCCTCCCAAGAATCCGTGGCGCCGGACAACGCGGAAATCGAGGCGCTGTTCGCCGCGACGGCCTCTTGGTTGTAAACCGGAAGCGCGCGAGTGTTGATCGCGATCGACCTGCTGCGGTCGTTCGGGTACTGCAGCACCTGTACGTCACAGATGACGTTCGCCTTGGTGAAGTTCACCTGCAACTGGATGCCACCCCAACGGAACATTGCGGTGGGACTGGTGACCGCGTCACCGTCGCACGCGCCGGACGACGCCGCGGGTTGAGTCGTCTCCGGAGCGGCAGTCGCAGGAACCGTCGGCGCCACCGTCGGTACGGTCGGCGCCACCGTCGTATCGGTGCGACCCTGCGCCGAGGCGGGAGCGGTCTGCAATGGCGCCAACACGGTGGTGGCAGGTGACGGCGCGAGCGTGGTCGCAACGTCGGGTGCGGGGGTCGGCGCAGGGGCCGCTGTCGTTGCCGAGGTTGGTTCCGGCGCGAGCGTCGTTGCCGCCGCCGCATCACCCGCTCCGTCAAGTGCCACGTTGTTGGTACCCGTCGGGTTGTCGAGCAGCGAAACGAAGGCAACACCCGCCGCAGTGAGAATTGCCGCGGGGGCAACCTGCCGCGCGAGAGAGGGTCTTTTTTCGGACATCGTCACCACCACGCCCTTTCCGCGTGAATGCGTTCGGAAGGAACGCCCGCGGCGCGCGCACCGCGCTGCACCGCCTTGATCATTGATTCGGGACCGGCAACGACGACGGTGCGTTGCGCGATGTCGGGGATCGTCTTTTGCAGAACGTCAGCAGCGAAGGGGTCGGCCACCTTCAACGTGCTGCGTGCGCCAACGAGAATGTGCAGGCGGCCGCCGCGTTCGCTGACCAAACGGTCGAGCTCGTCCTCGTGGGCCACCTCGTTCTGGGAATGTGCGCGGTACAGCACCACCGGCTGACTGCTGGGTGCGAGCTGCTCGATGAACGACACGATCGGCCCGATGCCCACCCCGCCGGCGACGAGCACCACGCGTTCACCGCCGATCAGGTCGGGAGTGCAGACGCCGTACGGACCCTCGATCGCGACGCGAGCACCCTCGTTGATACGCGTGAACGCACGACTTGCATCACCGCGGTCCTTGATGGTGAACCGCAGACCCGATGTCGTCGGTTCGGCGGACAACGAGAACGGGTTGTTCGACCACCAACGACCGGGTGCGAGTTCGCGCAGGTAGTAGAACTGCCCCGACTGTGCACGGTGCGACGCGAGGTTCGCACCCGCCAGGGTCAGGCTGACAACGCCGTTCGCCTCGCGGCGGATCGACGACACCCGAAGCGGTCGGGCAAGAGAACGCACAAGAGTTCCCCATCGACCCCACGCAATCCACGCGGCAAGACCGACGTGCAGTGCGATCCAGAACCAACGCGCAAGAGCGTCGTTCATGAAGTCGGTGCCGAGAACGATTTGGTGCGAGAAGGAAAACGCGAGACCGACGTACGACAGCAGGTGAACGAAGTACCACGTTTCGTACGTGAGCCGACTGCGGAAGACCTTGAGGGATGACACCGTGACGAGCAGAATCAGGACGGTGCCGACAGTCGTGAGCGCCATGTAGGGCTCGCGACCGGTGAGATCCTTGATCGCAGTCACGACGCCACTCGGGTCGGCCCACGCCTCGATGCTTGTGACGATGTGGGCGACCAGCAGGATCGCCATCAGTTCGCCGAGCAAGCGATGCCAGTTCAACATGCGGTCGAGGCCGTAGCGACGTTCGAGCTTCGGTGTCCGCGTGACGAGGATGAGCCCGAGGATTCCTGCCTCGGAAGCAAGCAGCCCCGTCAGCGAAGCGAGCGACGTGAAAACGTCGGTGGCGGAGCCACCAAGAGAGGTGACTCCGCCGTGACGAGCCCACAGGCCCACCACCACCAGCGTGAGTGCACCGATGACGGCGCCCACATCGGTGTCGAGAACCCTGCTCGCCTTGGGGGGAAGGAGCGGCCGGGACCCGACAACCGGGCTGGTGGTGATGTTCCTGGACATGTATGGGGAAGGGTATGTCGGAGGGCTTGGTTCAGAAGTGGGTCTGCGCGACGATCAGGCGTTTGCACCCGACGGCTGGACTTGGACGCCGCCCTGCAGTGTCGGTGCGGAACCACCCTGTGCCGCAGCACCACCGTCGTCGTCATCATCGTCGCCGCGGCCGTGTTCACCGCGGGGTCCCATGTCGTGGCCACCGCGCGGGCCGTGATCGCCACCCATGCGGCCACCCATGTCACCGGGCATACCCGG
>CAYFNP010000077.1:5339-6949 GCA_964344425.1 uncultured Bifidobacterium sp.
CGCGCGGGCCGTGATCGCCACCCATGCGGCCACCCATGTCACCGGGCATACCCGGCATACCGGCCGGCTTCACACCGTTCACGATGTCGTCGAGACGAGACGTGAGTTCGGCGAGCTTCGCGTCGGCTTCGGCCTGCGTGTGCTCACCCGAAGCAACCTCGCTGTCGAGGTGTGCCTTCAGGTCGGCCGTGATCGCGGCCTTCACCTTGGCGATGTCGACGTTCTGCGTCTTTGCGATGTCGGCAAGCGACTTGCCCGACTGCAACTGCGTCTTCAGCTCGTCGGCGCTGAGTCCGAGAACCTTCGCGACTGCGTCAGAGCCGATCGCTGCGCGCGGGCCACGGGGGGCGTGGTCCGCGCCGTTGGACGAACCTTGAACGGTGATGGTTCCGGGCAGCTGGCTCGGTGCGTTGTTCGTGTTGGTGTCGTTGTTCGTGTTGGTGTCGGCAACCTGCACGACTGCGTTCTTCGCGAACGCCGCCGAGGCTCCCTGCACGCCGTTGCTCGACGCACCGGCGAACCCGGGAACTCCGAGTGCGAGTCCGGCGACGAGGCCTCCGGCCACCCCGGCCACCACGCTGGCGGCCACGATGCCCTTTTTGAGTGTTGGCTTGTTCTTCACGTGTATCTCCTGGTTTGGGGGGCTTTGCCCTTTTTCGCCTCAGCGGTTGCTGTGACGGGGCATACCTTCGTCGTCGTTCTCAGGAATCTTCCTAAGGTTGGGTAAGAGCCCGTGAAGAAGCCCTCCCGTGTTCGTCAAAGATCCCGAAACCCTTGCTCCACAAGGGTTTCCCAGCTCAGGAATGGACCGATTTTGCCGCCGTACGGCCCGCGATACGCCCGAAAGTGGCCCCGTTCGACAACGAGTTCCCACTGCCGACGTATCGGTCCCCGATGACCCCGCCGGTCACTTCGCCCGCCGCGTACAAACCGGGGATCGCATCCCCCATCTCGTCGATGACACGGCCCTCGCGGTCGATGCGCAAACCGGTCTGCGTGAAACACACCGTGGCGGGACGAACCTCGGCGCCGTAATACGGCGGATGCGCGATCGGTCGCAGGAACTTCTTGTCCTTGTCGTAGTCGTCGACACCCGTTTCGCATCCCTTGTTGTAGCGACGAATCGCACCCGCGAACTTGTCGACCGGCAGTCCGAGTTCGCGCGCGAGACCTTCGATCGTGTCCGACGACTTGATGCGACCTTTCGCAACCTGTTCCTCGACCATGATCGGATTCCAGTTCGGACTCGTGCGACCTTCCTTGCCGGGAATCGCCTGCTTGTACGTTGCGACTTCGGGACCCTTATCGGGATGCAGCACGACATCGTCGAAGATCGCAAACGCAACGTTGCCTTGCGCCGACATGAAGCCGTCCATCAATCCGTACGGTGCGTTCTCCGCACCGAACCGCTGACCGTTGCGATTGACGAGAACCATCCAGCCGGGCATGAACGCCTCGAGAGTCGTCACGAAATTCGGATGCAACAAACGCAGACCGCGTCCGTGGCCGACCAACTGCGCCGACACCGACTTCGTGAACTCGATCGCGTCACCGCGCGCACCGTCGGCGCCGATGTACCACATCCAGTCGCCCGTTCCGTGTGCCGTCGG
>CAYFNP010000078.1:0-6924 GCA_964344425.1 uncultured Bifidobacterium sp.
TGGCGCCACTGCCCCGTCACGGTCGGCAGACACGCAAGTGCCCGGAAGATCATGCCGCCATTCGTACGGTGCTCGGCACCGATCAGCGTTCTGATGAACGCCGGAGTAGTCGTGGCATATTCATGGGCGAGCGTGACGATGTCACTGGCGGCCAGCCCGCACTCCGCCGCCGCGCGTTCGGGAGACCACTGCGATGCCGCGGCCGACAGGTCGTCGAAGCCGCGAACGTGCGAGGCGACAAACGACGAATCGACCAGGCCCTCGGCCATGATCACGTTCAACATCGCAAGCACGAGCGCCGTGTCGGTGCCCGGGCGCGGTTGGATGAACCAGTCCGCCATTTCCGCCGTCGCGGTGCGGATCGGGTCGATGACCACCACCTTTGCACCACGTTCGCGCGCACGTTCGATGAACGGCCACAGGTGTCGGTTGGTGAGTCGCGTGTTGGTTCCCCACAAGATCACGTAACGCGCATGTTCGACCGTCGTCGGGTCGGTGCTGAGACCGCTTCCCGTGGTTGCCGCATATCCGGTCTTTGCCACCGAGCCGCAGAGTGCACCGTGGGTCGTCGAAGCACCCAGAGCCGCGAACAAGCGTCGATCCAGCGATGACATCTGCAACAAACCCTGGTTGCCGGCAGACGACCACGGCAGCACGGTCTGCCCGCCGTGGACATCGATGCGCGAACGCACCGACGACACAATCAACTCAAGCGCTTCATCCCACGATGCGGCGCGGAATTCACCCGCGCCCTTCGGCCCGCTGCGAATCAGCGGCATCAGCACGCGGTCGGGGCTGTAGGTGCGCTCGAGATAGTGGTTCACCTTCGGACACAACTCACCCTGCGAAAACGGATGATCGGGATTACCGCGCATCTTCACCGCAACGCCGTTGTCGACGGTGACTTCCCAGCCGCACGTGTCGGGACAATCGTGCGGACAGGTGCCCAGAACGATGCGCATTCCCTCATGTTCGCAGATCGTTATGCTGGCCTGCAGATGCTTTTGATCGTCGCCGCCGAACGCACCCAGGGTGCGTGGAACTGGATCAAGGACGAAGGCCTTCTCATCGTCACCATCGTTTCCGGTGCATTTTTCCTGACGCGCGTCATCGGCCACGTCGCCCGCTTCCAGGCGCGCCGCATCGAACGCCTTCGCGCCAAGGTCGACCCCCTGAACCACAACCCGATCGGGGCGTACCAGGGTGCCCTCGTCGGCGCAGCGCGCTGGGGACTCAACTTCACCATTGCCGCCGTCGCATTCGTCTGGATCCTGCTGCTGCTGAACCTTCCCGCAGCGGCGGTCGTCCCGCTGGTGTCGGTCGTTGGCGCGGGACTCGGCTTCGGAGCGCAGCAGATCGTCGGCGACGTACTTGCCGGCGTCTTCATCATCTCCGAGCGTCAATTCGGCGTGGGCGACGTCGTCAACGTCGGACCGCTGGTTCCGGTCGGCTGGATCGAGGGCCGCGTCGAGGAGGTCACCCTGCGCGTGACCAAGATCAGAACCTTCGACGGTGACCTCTTCACCATCGCCAACGGCCAGTTGCGACAAACGGTGAACCTGTCACGCGACTGGTCGCGCGTCCTCATCACCGTGCCCGTTTCCCGCGAGGCCGACCTCGACGCAACCATCGAACAACTGAACCGCATCGGCGCTGAAATCGCCCGTGACCCCGAGTGGGCACCGCTCATCCTCGAGGCGCCGAGCGTGCTCGGAGTCGACGACATCGGCGCCGACTCGTTCGACCTTCGCTTCTCCGGGCGAACGCTTCCCGCACAGCAATGGAAGGTCGCCCGCGAAATTCGCCGTCGCATCGCAATGGAGGGGGCGCCGTGATGCGCGAGACTCGCGTACGTCGCGTCGGCCGCGCCACCATCGGCTCGGCGGTCGTCTTCGGAGTGTCACTGACGCTGTGGTTGAGCCAACGCCCCGAGGAGAAGTTGCAGCAAACTCCCGAGACGATTCCGTGGCCGAACGTCAGCTGGGTCATCGTCACGACAACTTCCACGACAACCACCGTGCCTGAAACCACCACGACGAAGCCCAAGCGCACCACGACCACGGCCGAAGAATCGACCACTTCGATCGATCCGTCGTCGACAACAATCGACCCGTACGCAACAACGACAACGGTCGAGGCGGACGGATCCGCCTCGACCGTGTCGGGCACTTCAACCACGACGACCGTGTCGTCGTGAAAACGAAAGGCGGCGGGCCTTCCAGCCCGCCGCCTCGTCTTTCGTTGTAATCCGGCTACTTGCCGATCTTGGCAGCCTGAGCCTTTGCAAGGTCCAGCACGGCGCCCGTGAGTGCCGCGTAGCCCTTGATCTCTGCGACCGAGGGTGCGCAGGAGTTCAGGAAGTAATCGACGAAGTTCTTGGCAATCGTGTTCTCGGCAGCTGTTGCACTACCGGCCGTGGTGTTCGCCAAGCCGTACGACACCGCTGTGATCGGGTAGGCGCCAGCCTGGGTCGTCGTGTAGTCGAAGGTCACCGTACCCGCAGTGGAGTCGAGCGTTGACTTCGCAACGAAAGCTGCAGCGCCGGCCGATGAGGGAAGAACCCACTCGCCCGCACCGTTCTTGATCTTCGCAGCGAAGATGTCCTTGCCGGCCGTCTGACGCTCGTTGATGAACGACACCTCGGCGTAGCCGATACCACCGTCCTTACCCATGACGCCGTTTGCGACACCGTCGTTGCCCTGCTGAGCAACGAACGAGCCGTCACCCGGAACCGTCGTCGGGAAGGCCGAGGTGAACGCATCGTTCGTTGCCTTCGTCCAGATGGTCGGGTTGGTCTTGTTGAGGTAGTTGGCGAAGTTGTTCGTGGTACCCGAGGTGTCCTTGCGGTAGTACACCGTGATCGGAGTCGCCGGCAACTTGACTGCCGTTGCATCGAGTGTCATCGTGCCGACCTCGTTCTTGTCGAGAACGACGAGATATTCGCTTCCGACCGTGTGGTTCGTCGTGATCTTGATCGTTCCGGTCGTTGGCTTCTTGTTGTACACCTTCGTCACCTTGCCGGTGGGGTCGGTGGCCGTAATGATCAGGTTCTTGGTCTTCTTGTCGATCAGACCTTTCTTGATCGTCACGGTGATGTCCGCCTTGCCGGCCTTTCCTGCCTTGATTTGCGCGGTGAAGAACTTGTTCAGTCCTTCGAGGACCGGCTTGGCAGCAACCGGGTTGTCGGCCTTGATGGCCGCGTCGTCCCACTTCGTGATCTGGCCGGCGAAGATCTTCGCAACGGTCGGCGACGAAAGCTGGAGGATGGTTCCTGCCGGCTTCACGTTGTCGAGGCGGTAGGCCACGCCGATTGCGCCCGAGATCATTGGAACAAGAACGAACGATGCACGGTAGCCGCGGCTCGCGTCACCCGTTGCGGAAGGCAGCGAGTCGGACATCGCGAACTTGTAGTCGTTCTTGTAGAAGTTCGCACGCCCGGTGCCCGATCCGACTCCCGTGTAGTTGAGGGTGTCGCCGGCCGAGTTGTAGGTCGAGTCGCTCGCGAACGTCGCACGGCAGGATTCGACGATGTTCAGGGGGAACGTGGCGCCTCCACCGACGATGTTCGCGGCATTCGCGACGCCTGCGGTAGCTCCGACTGCTCCGACTGCCACCGCAATGGCTGCGAAACGCTTCTGGAATCTCATGTTGTCTTTGTCCTCCATGGTTGGCTGGGTACGCGGGTCAAGATACGAAACCCATGCGACTCGAAATCAAGGTCCGAGTGAACCGCCACTCCATCGAAGGTGAACACACGGCAAACTAAACCGTGTCTTCAGCAACAAAATCTCAGCCGAAACGTCCCTGAACGTAATCCGCGGTGCGCTGATCTTTCGGCGAGGTGAACATTATGTCGGTCTTGTCGGACTCGATGACGCGGCCAGGATGGCCATCGGACAGGAAGAATGCGCAGTAGTCGGATACGCGCGCCGCCTGCTGCATGTTGTGCGTCACGATGACGACGGTGATGGTCTTCGAGAGTTCGTTGATCGTGTCCTCAATTTTCAGGGTCGACCCCGGATCGAGCGCCGAGCATGGTTCGTCCATCAGGAGGACCTTGGGCTTGACGGCAAGCGCGCGAGCGATGCACAGACGCTGCTGCTGTCCACCGGAGAGCGATGAACCGTGGAGCTTGAGCCGGTCCTTGACTTCCTTCCACAGACCTGCCCGGGTGAGGCATTCCTCGAGGAGTGAGTCCTTGTCCTTCACTTTGATGTTCGCCAGCTTCAGGCCGGCGAGCACATTCTCGGCGATGGTCATCGACGGAAACGGATTCGGCTTCTGGAACACCATGCCCACCTGCAGGCGGATCGCGGCGACGTCGACGTTCGGCGCGTAAATTTCTTCGCCGTCGAGGAACACCTCACCGGCCATCGCGGCACCGGGGATGAACTCGTGCATCCGGTTCAGCAATCGAAGGAACGTCGACTTGCCACACCCCGACGGCCCGATCAGCCCGGTGACGGTGTTTCCCGGAAAGTCAAGCGAGACGTCCTCGAGCACGTGGTGACTGCCGAACCACGCGTGGATTCCCTTTGTTTGAAGGCCAGACATGGTCACCATCCGTTCGTCAAGAGTACTTGGTTGCCGACCCGGCGTTGTCTCCCGCGCCGGGTCCGATGCCGCGTCGGCGGTATGACCGACGAGTGGCTCATTCTGAGAGATCTCCATGGTTCGTGTTTCTCCGTTCCTTTACGCCTTCGAGCGTCCGCCGACGGCACGGGCGACGACGAACAAGAAAAGAATGAGCATCAGCAGAACGAGGGCGCCGCCCCACGCTCTGGTCAAGGCAAGATCGGTTCCGACCGCAAAGTTCTGGTACACGTACATCGGAAGCGAAGCAATCGGTTCACCCGTCATCTTCGTAGAGAAAATCGCCGAATAGAACGAGGTGAGAATCAGCGGCGCAGTCTCGCCGGCCACGCGCGCGATACCAAGCACGGTTGCCGTGATCAGACCCGATCGAGCCGATGGCAAAATGATGCGAAACGTCGTCGCCATCTGGCTCGCCCCGAGCGCATAGGAAGCACTTCGGATTTCTTCGGGTACCAATTTGAGAACTTCCTCGGCGGTTCGGGCGATCGTCGGAAGCATCAGAATCGCGAGCGCAAGGGCACCTGCGACACCGCTGAAGGAGAACCGCGACACCACAGTCGCATAGATGAAAAGACCGGCAACGATCGACGGCACGCCGCTCATCGACTGCACCATTATTCGCACGAAGCCGGAGAGTTTTCCCCTGATCTCGGTGATGTAGGCAGCAGTAAGAATGCCGAGCGGCACCGCAATGATCGTCGCCACAAGCAGGATCAGGACGGTTCCCATGATCGCGTGCGACAAACCACCGAATCCGAGTTCGTCGTCAGCCGCAGTGACCGACATGTCCCGAGTGAAGAACCCCCCGTAGATCGCCGGCCAACCACGCTTCACCAACGTGTAGACGATCGAAGCCCATGGAATGAACGCCGTGACGAATCCAAGCGTCACCAATGCTGTCGCCATCTTGTCGATCGCTTTCACCTTGTCGTGCCTCAGCCCGAACAGCAGTGACGACACGACGAAGAAAACCACAAAAGCGAGATAGAAGCCCATCGCCCCGGCGAGTCCCGTGACGAGAGTGGCGACCCACGCAAGCGGCGCAGAAACCGCGACGGGGATCGAAGCATCCCTGAAGGAGGCGGCGCGATTCACCCAGGGTTTGGTCGGCGTTGCGACGTCCACGGCAATGTCGGTCACTTGCTTCTCTTTTCAGCACGGGAAACGACTGTCGAAGCCCCAAAGTTGACGGCGAGCGTGAGAAGGAAAAGGACGAGTCCTGCAGCCATGAGGGCCTTCAATTCGAGCCCAGACGCCTCACCAAATCGACTCGCGATCAGCGATGCGACACTGCCTCCTGCGCTCGCCAGAATTTGGAACTTCACTTCGAACACCAGATTCAACGTGAGAAGAACGGCGATCGTCTCGCCGAGCGCGCGGCCGAGACCAAGCAGCATTCCGCCGACGAGACCACTCCTGCCGAATGGCAATACGACCGCACGAATTGCCCCCCAGCGCGAGCCACCGAGGGCGTACGCGGCCTGGATCTGGTCGAGAGGTGCGCGGGAGTAGACCTCGCGCGTCACTGACATTGCGATGGGCAGGATCATGAGCGCAAGTACGAGGCCGGAGATGAACGGAGACGCGTCGAAGTTCTCGACCGGCACGTCGAAAATCGGGATCCACCCGAGGTACTTGTGGATCGAGGCCGCCCAGCCAGCTGCCATCGGCATCAGGACGAGGTAACCCCACAGTCCATAGATGATCGACGGAATCGCGGCCATCAGATCGAGGATGGCGACGAGGACAACCTTGACTTTTCTCGGTATGTAGAACTCGAGAAAAAGTGATGATGCGACCACAAACGGGAACGCGACAGCCATCGCGATGATCGCAGTGATGATCGACCCGATGAGCATCGCCGCCACGCCGAACTTTGCATTCTCGATCGTGCCATCCGCAGCATCCCACGTAGACGTCGTAATGAAATCAAGGCCGAAAACCTTGAAAATCTCGAAGCCTCTGAAGAAAAGCAGGCCGGCGATGAACGACATGACGACGAAGGCAGACAAAGCACCCGCCGTCACACCACGTCGGAAGATGCGATCGCCCAAGTTCCTGCGATCGACGATCTCCCGCTTCACGGGACCGCCAGCCAGGTTTTGCTCCAGCACGACCGCCATGAGGGAGCAGACTGTCAGACCCCGGTGGCGATGACCCGAACAGAAGGTGTACGGAAGGTGAACGAGACAGGATTTTTCACCGTTCGTTCGGACCCAAAAATCGGCCTACAGCGCCACGGGCACCACGTCGAAGGCGTTCACGTCGACCAGTCCATGGTCGGTGATCCGCAGGTCGGGAATGACCGACAGCCCAAGGAACGACAGC
>CAYFNP010000079.1:0-6776 GCA_964344425.1 uncultured Bifidobacterium sp.
CGGTCATCGCGTAGCGCTGGGCTGCGGTGAAGCCGGGTAGGTCGAGGACGTCGGGCAGGTGTTGTTCGTCGTACCAGCGGTTCAGTTCCGCGTCGCGATCGGGTGCCGCCGCTGCCGCGTAGGCAAGAAAGACGCCATCGGGAACCGACGACTGTTGGAGTTTGCTGGTCTGACGCGGTGACTTTTCCAGGTAGTACATCGCGCGCATGGTGTTGCGGTCCATTGCGCCGTCGGGTGAACGGCGCATTTCGCCGGCGGCGATTCGGCGCATGTGTTCGTCGGAGATGCGTTGGATGTGTGCGACGTCGTCGACCTCGAGGTCGTAGATGGTGAGGTAGCGCTGTGGAATCGAGATCCACGACGGGAATGCCTCGTAGCGCGTTGCAGCCTTGTAACCGGGAACGGCGAGGACGTCGGGGACGTGTTCGTTCGTGTACCAGTCGTTGTACGCGGCTTCCTTGTCGGGCGAGCCGGGGTTGGTGAGAACGATGAGTACGGCCTTCATGTGGGTTTCACCCAGTTTCCTTGTTCGTCGAAGATGAGTGGGACGAGCTCGCCCTCGCGTACCTCGAAGTCGTTGCGCAGCGACACGGGAATTTTCTGGTAGTTCCACTTCATCACGTCGACGGTCATCTCGACGATTTGTTCGTTGGTGAAGTGAACGAAGAGTTGGGCCCGGAGGTCGTCACTGATGGCACCCGGCTGGGTCATGATCGCGTCGGCGAAGCGCAGGGCGACCTTGTGACGATCGGAAAGGTCGCTCGACTCGTAGGCCTTGACCTTTTCGATGGTCGGTTCATCGAGACCTTCCTGCTTGGCGACCGCCAAGCGGACACTCAGTCAAGTCTTGCAATCGTGGTAGACCGCGCATCGCATGCGGATGATCTCGGTGGTGACCGGATCGAGGTTCGACATGCGCACGACCGCGGCCTGCCAGTCGCCGAGTGGTTTGCGCAGCGGAACGGCGGCGAAGGTGCCGGATGCGACGCGGGGCGTGCGGCTGCTCATTTGGAATCTCCGAAGACCGTGGCCCAGGTGAGGGCGATGCGCTGACGTTGTTCAACGACGAGCAGTGACGAGACGAAGTCGACCATTGCCTGGTCACCAAGGTGCTCGCGTACGTTTGCGGCGGTCTCGTCGGTGAGATTGGCGACGTCGATCATGTATTCCTCGGTGAAGGCGAGACACGCCTTCTCAGCCGACGACAACGCGGGGTCGGCGTACCAGTTGGCGAGCTGCGTCGATTCGGCAACGCCGAGGATCTCGCGGATGCGCTGTTCGCACAGACCGAGCAGACGTTGATCGGTCGACTGCCACGCCGCGTCGCGGGCCAGGTTCAACTGCTCAAGGACGTCGGGCGCACTCGCAAGATGTCGCTCGAGAATCGCGTCGGTCCCCACGGGGGCGAGGTTACCCCTCGACGGCAGCGGCGGTCACCGTGAGCCGCGGGGAGTTCCGCGCCGGCAGGCGTCGCTGCAGTACTTCACCTGTTCCCAGTCCCGTTCCCACTTCTTGCGCCACGTGAAGGGCCTGCCGCACGTGACACAGATCTTCGAGGGTCTCGGGGCCACGTCGGGCAGAATAAGAGGTATGGGAGAGTACGTGCGCTTCGAGCGCACCGGTGCGGTCGTACGGATCACCCTCGACCAGCCCGAAAAGCGCAACGCGTTGTCGTTGCCGGTCCTGCGCGAACTCACCGATGCCTTCGCGGCCGCGGGGAAGACCGACGCGACGGGGGTCGTGCTTGCGGCCGAGGGGCCGGTGTTCTCTGCGGGGCACAACTTCGGCGACATGTTGGGCGCCGACTACGCGGCGACGTTCGAGGTGTTCGACACCTGTACCCGGATGATGAAGGTGGTGCAGTCGATTCCACAGGTGGTGGTGGCCCGTGTGCACGCGCTCGCGACGGCGGCCGGGTGCCAGTTGGTGGCGACGTGCGACCTGGCGGTTGCCGCCGACACGGCGTCGTTCGCGATCCCCGGCGGCAAGGGCGGATTGTTCTGCCACACGCCGCTGGTTGCGGTGGCGCGAAATCTCGGTCGCAAGCGCGCACTCGAGATGGCGCTCACCGGCGATGCGATCGATGCACAGACGGCCCTCGACTGGGGCTTCGTCAACAGCGTCGTGCCCGCCGATCAACTGGACGAAGCGGTCGACAACCTGTTGGCGCGCGCGACGCGCGGGTCGGCGCAGTCGAAGGGTTTGGGAAAGCAGGCGTTCTACCGACAGATCGACATGTCCCAGGACGAGGCCTACGCGTACGCGGTCGGGATGATGGCTGCTGCGGCGACGACACCCGACGCGCAAGAGGGAATCGCCGCGTTTCTCGCCAAGCGTCAGCCGAATTTCGGCGGTGCGTCGTGACGACCGTCGAGAATCCGAATTCGATCGAACTTGCCGTGTCGGGAATGACGTGCGGCGCGTGTGCGGCGCGAATACAGGATCACCTGAACGGGATCGAGGGCGTACAGGCCGCGGTCAACTACGCCACCGAAACCGCGACGATCCATTTGTTGCGCGGTATCCCGGTCGAGGAACTCATCTCGGCGGTCGGTGAGATCGGCTACGGCGCCGAGGTGCGCGATGCCGAGTCGACCAATCTGGGTGCGAGCGACGAAGAGTTCGAAGAGGACATCGCGGTGCTGCGCCGTCGGTTGTTGGTGTCGCTGGTGCTCGCCGTGCCGGTCACCTTGTTCTCGATGGTCGAGGCGTGGCAGTTCCGCAACTGGCAGTGGTGGGCACTGTTGCTCAGCGCGCCGGTCGTCACGTGGGGCGCGTGGCCGTTCCACAGATCCGCGGCGGTGAACCTGCGCCACCGCACCGCCACGATGGACACGCTGATTTCGATCGGTGTCATCGCGGCCGTTGCGTGGTCGGTGTGGGCGTTGGTGTGGGGCGATGCCGCGGCGATGTGGGGCTCGATGGGCGCGATGCTCGGCATGGACCATGGCGACGGCTATCACGTGTATTTCGAGGTCGCCACGACCGTCACGGTGTTCATTCTTTGTGGTCGATATCTCGAGGCCCGCGCTAAGCGGTCGGCGGGCGACGCACTGCGCGCACTGCTTGCCCTCGGTGCACGCTCGGCGACCGTGCTGCGCGAAGGTAAAGAGGTGCAGGTCGACGCCAAGCACGTGATGGTGGGTGACGTGCTGGTGGTTCGGCCCGGCGAAAAGTTCGCGGCCGACGGCGAAGTGGTGGAGGGCACGTCGTCGGTTGACGTCGCCATGCTGACGGGTGAAAGCGTGCCGGTCGACGTGGTGCCGGGCGATGCGGTCACCGGTGCAACGATCAACCTGACGGGTCGTGTGATGGTGCGTGCGACGCGCGTCGGGGCTGACACGACGTTCGCCCAGATGGCCAAATTGGTGCGCGAGGCACAGGCGTCGAAGGCCCCGGTGCAGAAACTGGCCGACAAGGTCAGCGGGTGGTTCGTGCCGTCGGTGCTGTTGATCTCGGTTCTCACGCTGTTCGGTTGGTTGATCGTCGATGGTGACTCGGCGAAGGCATTCACGGCAGCGGTCGCGGTGTTGATCATCGCTTGTCCGTGTGCACTCGGTTTGGCGACACCGACCGCGCTGATGGTGGGTAGTGGTCGCGCGGCGCAGATGGGCGTGGTCATCAAGGGTGTCGACGTGTTGCAGGGAACGAGGCGAATCGACACAGTGGTCTTCGACAAGACCGGAACCGTGACGACCGGCGTGATGCAGATGCGCGACATCGTGTGCGCCGACGGAGTCGACCGACGCGATGCGCTGCGGCTGGTCGGTGCGGTCGAGCACGCAAGCGAGCACCCGATCGCAAAGGCGATCGCCAAGGGGGCGTTGCGCGAACTCGGTGATCTTCCGCGCGTCGACGACTTCAGTGCCCTTGCGGGCATGGGCGCGCGTGGCGTGGTCGATGGCATCAAGGTGATCGTCGGCCAGGAGCGCCTGTTGAAGGGCGAGCTGATCATCGTTCCCGCGGCGTTGCGTCAGGCGCTGGCCGATGCGCGGGAACAGGGCAACACCGCGGTCGTTGCGGCGTGGGGCGGCGAGGCGCGCGCGGTGTGCGTGGTGGCCGACGCGCCGAAGGGCACCTCACCCGAGGCGGTCGAACTGTTGCGCAAGATGGGCATGGCACCGGTGTTGTTGACGGGCGACACGCAGGCAACCGCAATGGCGGTCGCGAAACAGGTGGGCATCGAAACCGACGACTACCACGTGCGCGGCGGAGTCCTGCCGCACGAAAAGGTGAACGTGATCCGCGAGATTCAGGAGCGCGGGTATGCGGTCGCAATGGTGGGCGACGGTGTGAACGATGCGGCTGCACTTGCACAGGCCGACGTCGGAATCGCCATGGGCACGGGAACCGACGTGGCGATGCAGGCGAGCGACCTCACCATCGTCAGCGGAGACCTGCGATTGGTCGCCGATTCGATTGCTCTCTCCCGCGCGACGTTGCGCACAATCACGGCGAACGTCTTCTGGGCCTTCGCCTACAACGCCGCTGCGATTCCGATTGCCGCAACGGGCCGGTTGAACCCAATGTGGGCGGGTCTGGCGATGGCGTTCTCCAGCGTCTTCGTCGTGACGAACAGCCTGCGTCTGCGACGATTCACGCCGCGCTACCGCTTGGCAACGCGGCACCCGGCGTCGCGTCGGACATGATGCGCTGAGACGCCGCAATCGCGTTTGCGCGGTGCCAACGCGCGGTGCGCTCGTTCAGGCCGAGTTTGCGGGCGATGTCGCTGGCGGTCCATCCGTCGCACGACAGCCTCATGATTTCGATGCGAATCGGGTTGATCCGGCGCATCTGCAGATCGATGAGGAAGTTGTGCACGTCGTCCTCGTCGGGCGCGGGCGTGGGTGCCGACAGCGGGGCCGTGTGGGTTTCCGCCGTGAACGAGTCGTGGTCGACGAAATCAACCGTTGTCTTGCGCGGTCGTTTGCCCGCGACGTATTCCATGTATTCGATGTCGCGCACCAGATTCGCTGCGACCTTCCGCGGGCGTCGCTCGACCGGGTAGTTCGAGATCACGAACCACGCCTGTGTGACGAGGTCTCCGATTGCGCCGTCGATGCCCCCGCTGTAGCGCCGGCCCCGCCGACGGGCGATCGACAGGATCGAGGGGATCAGACGCTGCAAGACGATGCGCGCCGCCAGCGGGTCGGAGGCGGCACGCGTGACGAGGGCGAGAAGATAGGCATCGGCGGTGTCGCAGTCGGTCGGGCCACGAAAGCCCGACCGCACGACGATCTCGTCGAGGTGGCTGACGGGTTCGCCCGGAAGGTTCCATGTGTTGGCCCGTCCGACGGCACGGGGGCTGCGGGCGGTACGTTCCCATTCGTCGAGTACCTGACGCAGAAGTGGGCCGGCCTTCGATGTCGTGATGAGTGATTGGCGTGTCATGCGCCGGACGTTGCGCGCGGCCCTTCTCCGGCGACGTCGGTGCGGGTCTCACCGCGGGTCTCACCGGTGAGAGAATTCGGGGATGCGCATCGAACTGCCCTCGGGTACTCCCGCCGAAATTGCACGCCCGTCGTCGTCGGCCCGGATCGGGCTCGTGGTCAGCCCCGACATCTTCGGTCTGCGGCAGTTGTACGTGGACATGGTCGACCGCTGGTCGCGCGAGTGGGGAATGGCGGTGTGCGCCGTCGATCAGTACGCGGGCAACGCCCCGCACGAATCGGCCACGGTGGAAGAACGTTTCGGTGCGGTGGCTGCCATCGACGACGAGCGACACCTTGCCGACCTGCACGCGGCCGCCGACCTGTTGGCCACCCCGGTCATCGGGCTGATGGGTTTCTGCATGGGCGGGATGTACTGCTTCAAGTCGGCGCGCAGCGATCGTTTCGCTCGCATCGCCTCGTTCTACGGAATGATCACACTGCCCGAAGCGTGGAAGGGGCCGGGCCACGGTGAACCGCTCGACCATCTGCGCGCGGGACATCCCGACCGTGTTCTTGCGATCATCGGAGGCAAGGACACATGGACGCCGCCCGATCAGGTTGCACAGCTGCGCGAACTGGGCGTCAGCGTCGTGGAATACCCCGAGGCCGAGCACGCGTTCGCGCACGATCCGTCGCGGCCAATCCACCGTGCGGCCGATGCGGCCGATGCGTTCGCCCGCACACGGGCGTGGTTGGAGAGCGCGTAGGCGCCCGGAGCGTCAGCTGGCGCGCTGTTCGAGATTCGGGCGATTGAGGAACTTGTACTGACGATCGCGCTGCTCGAGCCATCCGAGACGGATGAAACTTGCGATTGCCTTGTTGACGCGCTCGCGTGATGCACCGACCATGCCGGCGAGTTCTTCCTGCGTGACCGGCAGAACGAATTCGTCGGCACCGTTCGAGAGTTCGAGAAGTCGCTTGGCCGTGCGTCCGGTGACGTCGAGGAAGACGCTGTCGGCGAGGGCCTCGTCCATGGCGCGCAGACGCTTGGCAAGAACCTTGGTGACGCCCCACAAAAGATCGGGGTTGCTCTGCAGTTGCGGTTGGACCGCGCTGTAGGGAATTCGCAAGACGCGCGACGGTTCGAGAGCGCGGGCAAGTGCACTGCGCGCTCCGCCGTCGAGAAGGGCGAGGTCTCCGAAGAGGTCGCCCTCGATCATCAGCGCGACGACGCTTTCGCGGGTGTCGAGCGGCTTGTTGTCGATGGCGATGGCGATGCGGCCCGCGAGGACGATGTACAGGGCGTCGGGCGTGTCGCCTTCGTTGAAGAGAACATCGCCACGCACCATGGTCTGCTCGGAGGCCTGTTGCGCGATGGTCTCGATGATCGACGGGTTGGCACCG
>CAYFNP010000080.1:0-6756 GCA_964344425.1 uncultured Bifidobacterium sp.
CTCGTTGCCGGAACGGGCCTGTACCTGACCGCGGTGATCGACGATCTGCGTTTTCCCGGTGAATGGCCCGACATTCGCGCGGAACTTGAAGCCAACCCCGACACGGCGGCACTCTTCGCCCGTCTGAACGAACTCGACCCGGTTGCCGCAGCGCGGATCGAGCCCGCCAACCGACGGCGCATCGTTCGGGCACTCGAGGTGTGTCTCGGCAGCGGCGGGCGATTCAGCGATGCGGGGCCGGGCACTGCCGAGTACCCAGACAACGGCGTGGCGCAGGTGGGTATCCGTTGGGCGCGTCCCGCGCTCGCGGCGCGCATCGCAGCACGTGTCGACGAGATGATCGGCGACGGACTTGTCGACGAGGTGCGTGAATTACTCACGCAAGATCCACCGATGTCGTCGACCGCGGCGCAGGCCCTCGGCTACAAGGAGATGATCGACCATCTTGCGGGTCGGGCATCGATCGCCGATGCCCGCGACGAGATCGTCCTGCGCACGACGCAGTTCGCCGTGCGACAAGAGCGCTGGTTCCGTCGCGACCCTCGAATTCAGTGGGTCGACGTCGACGGTGACCCGGTCGAAACGGTAAGTCCCGCGGTTCTCGCGGCCTTCGCCGAATAGGGTGTCATCGTGCAGGTCACGCTCACCAAGCATCAGGCGCTCGGCAACGACTTTCTCGTGTACGACCTGCGTCAGGGTCGGCCTGCGACGGGCTGGGACGACCTCGCGCGCCGTTGGTGTGACCGCCGTTTCGGCGTCGGGGCCGACGGTCTTTTGTTGCTCGAGAACCACGGCGAACAACATCTCGCGATGGTCCTGTACAACGCCGACGGCAGTCGCGCGGAAATCAGCGGCAATGGCATTCGTTGTCTCGTGCAGGCCGCGCACGCCACCGACGGCCGTCCGGCAGGCGTCACCTACGTGGTGTCCACCGATGCCGGCGTGAAGCGCGTCGAGGTTGTCTCCGACGACGGTGACGGCACGGTTCATGCGAGCGTCTCGATGGGATTGGTCGGCGATCTGCCCGTTCCCGACAACTGGGAGTCCCTCGGTTGCCACCCCGACCGACCTGTCGCGCACCTGTCGCTCGGCAATCCACATTCCGTCGTTGGTGTCGACGACGTCGACGTCGTGGCACTGCGCGATCTCGGCGAAAAGGTGCCGAACGTCAATCTCGAAATCGTGGCGCCGGGCCCCGAGAACGATGCGATCACGATGCGCGTGCATGAACGTGGTGCGGGCATCACGCTCGCCTGCGGTTCCGGGGCGTGTGCTGCTGCCTATGCGGCCCTCAGTTGGGGACTGGTGCCGTCGAGCACCGACGAGGTGACGGTTCACATGCCAGGTGGCGATGCCCGCGTGCGGGTCGATCGCGCCACGCGCGAGGCGGTCCTAGTCGGGCCGTCCTGCTTCGTCGCCACGGTGACGGTCGAGGCGTGAGCAACCCGTATCAGGAGGCGCTCGGTCGCACGCTGATCGAACGCACCTTCCGCGAGCGAATCGTTCTCGTCGGCGTCACGATGCCGCCCCACACCGAGGAAGACACCGATGCCAGCCTCGATGAGCTCGCGTTGCTGGTCGATACGGCGGGTGCAGACGCCGTGGCGACGTTGACCCAGCGCCGTGACGCTCCCGACTCGACCTGGTACGTCGGCAAGGGCAAGGCCGAAGAGCTGCGCGAACTGTGTCTCGAGGTCGATGCCGACACCGTGGTGTTCGACAACGAATTGTCCCCGGCTCAGCAGTACAACCTCGAGAAGTTGCTCGGACGAACCGCACTCGACAGGACCGCGGTCATCCTCGACATCTTCGCCCAGAACGCGCACACGCTCGAGGGCAAGGCTCAGGTCGAACTCGCCTTGTTGCGTTACCGCCTGCCGCGTTTGCGACGCGGCGTCAAGGGTGCACTCAGCCAGCAGGGTGGTGGCATCGGCACACGCGGTCCGGGTGAGACCAAGCTCGAGGTCGACAGGCGTCGCATCATGCGTCGAATCACGAAACTCGAACACGAACTGCGCGATCTCGGTCGAACCCGCGAGAACCAGCGCAAGGCGCGCGAGCGCAGCGGTCTCTCCGCGGTCACCATCGTGGGTTACACGAATGCCGGCAAGTCGACGCTGCTCAACCGTCTCACCGAATCGGGTGTGCTCGTGCAGGACCGTCTCTTTGCAACGCTCGACCCGACCACGCGCCGGCTCTCGTTGCCGGGCGGTGAGCCGGTACTGCTCACCGACACGGTTGGTTTCGTGCGTCGTCTGCCGCACGGTCTCGTCGAGGCATTCAAGAGCACCCTCGAGGTTGCCAGCGAGGCCGACTACCTGGTGCACGTCGTCGACTCCAGTGCGGCCGATCCCGAGGGCCAGATCGACGCGGTGCACGAGGTGCTCGACGAAATCAAGGCGCGTGAAGTGCCCGAGATGTTGGTCTTCAACAAATCCGATCTTGCGCCTGCGGCCGTGGCCGACCTTCTGAAGAACCACCCCGGCTCGGTTGCGGTCTCCGCGGTGACCGGTGAGGGTATCGATCTGCTGCTGCGCACGTTGAGCGACCGCATGCGGGCGTTGTCGCGCGTCGTCGAGTTGTTGATTCCCTACGACCACGGCGAGGCGCTCGCGATGGTGCACCGCGAAGGCGAGGTCGTTTCCGTGGCTCACGAGGATGCGGGCACACGGATTCGGGCGCGTCTGTCGGATGCGTCGTTCGGTCGATTGCGTGCCTACGCGGTCGATGGGGCAGAGTGATTCCCGATGACACAGGGATTCGTTCCGCCGCCGTATCCGTACGACCGTCTCGACGCGTTCGCCAAGTACGGGCGCGAGATGGAAGGTGGACTCGTCGACCTGTCCATCGGCACTCCTTGCGACCCGCCTCTCGATGCCGTCGTAGCGGCGCTGTCGTCTTCGGGGGCTGAACGCGGCTATCCGGCAAGTATCGGCAGCGAGTCGTTGCGGCGTGCGGCCGCCGATTGGATGCGTCGCCGCTTCGATGTCGAGGTTCCCCTTGCCGACGTCGCGGCCTGCATCGGCACGAAGGAATTCGTCGCAACGACGCCGCACTGGCTGCGTCTGCGCACACCCGACAAGGACACCGTGTTGTATCCGGCGGTTGCGTACCCGACATATGAGATGGGTGCCGTACTCGCCAACTGTCGTCCCGTGGCGGTGCCCATGAACGCCGACGGCACCATGAACCTGACGGCGATCTCGGCCGACGACGCGTCGCGCGCGTTGATGCTGTGGGTCAACAGTCCCAGCAACCCGACAGGTCACCTCGACGATCTCGGCGCTGCCGTCGCTTGGGGCAGGCGCAACGCCGTGCCCGTGTTCAGCGACGAGTGCTACGCCGAGTTCACCTGGAATGCCCCGGCCGCATCGGCGCTGCAGCATTCTCTCGACGGCGTTGTCGCAGTGCATTCGCTGTCGAAGCGTTCGAATCTCGCGGGTGTCCGCGTTGGGTTCTATGCCGGTGACCATGCGATCGTCGACTATCTGAAAGAAGTACGCAAGCACGTCGGAATGATGCTGCCCGGCCCCGCGCAGGCCGCAGGTGTGGCGGCGCTGAACGACGATGCGCACGTCGCAGTGCAGCGTGAGCGCTATCTGCGACGGCTCGAGACGGTCGCGCGTGTGATCGGCAAGTGGTCCGGCCTCGATGTGCCGCTGCCCGACGGCGGCTTCTATCTGTGGTTCGATGCAAACGACGGCTGGGCGTTCGCGGAGAAGCTGGCGAAAGAGGCTGGCACGCTTGTCAGTCCCGGCGACTTCTACGGCGCGGGCGGCGCCAACAACGTCCGGATCGCGGTTGTTCAGCCCGACGACAAGATCGCCTTAATGGCCAAGCGTCTCGGCGTGGCGACTTCCTGAACCGCGATTTGCACGCACATCGGGCGGGCTGCCGGATCATCAAGTGACCAACCGTGACGCGCACCTCCAGCTCGCGGCCGATTCATATACGGAAATCGTTTGCGAATTTCACGACCGCTTATGGCTTGAACTCCGGGGAGTTCATGGCGCTATGCCAATTAGAGATGTGGTACGCGACTCGTATGAGAGGTCACTTCTTGACCGAGCCCGTCGTGGATGATCCGGTCGTCGCACGATAAGTAGACGCGGTCTTGGCCGAAGTCGACCACGTCCACGTTCCCGAAGCAGTTGGCATCGCCGACCCCACGTTTGCCCACTTGCCCCCCGAGAGTCGCTGAATCGTGACCTTGCTCGACGCGGTGCCACTGAAGTTGACCTTGGTCCCGGAGCGCGAACCTTTGATCGTGAGTTTCACCGTGGTTTTCGGAGCAGTGGTCGCGGTTGCCACGGTGGCGGCTGTGGTCGGCGAAGTAGACGCAACCGACGAACTCGTTGAAGAAGAACCCGTTGAAGAAGAACTCGACGATGATGAGGGTTCCACTGTGCTTGACGAACTTGAACTTGACGAGGAACTCGATGAGGACGAGCTACTCGACGATGAAGGTGGCGTTGCGCCCGTCACGACAACCTTCGCGTACATACCGTCCGAGGCATGCGATGAGATTGTGCAGTAGAAGAAGTAGGTCCCCGCTGTAGTGAAGGTCATGGACGCGCTCGACGACCCACCAGCGCCTCCTGCGGCGGCGGGAGCCCCAACGCCAGTGGAGGCGTAGGTCGAATCCGGGCCGGTGCCTGATGGCCGGACTGGCATCTGTGACGTGATGCTCGCACCACAGGTCCATCCATTGACGATTGCTCCCTCGGTGCAGGCGACCATGTTGTGGCCCGACGAGGCACCGGAAAATGCGACAGCATCGCCGGCGGCTATATCGATCTCATCTGCCGTGCTGATGACCGGTCCGACGTTGTTCCGTGCCCCCGTGTAGTAGGTAGTTGCTCCGCTCGTCCACTTCCAACACTTGAAATCACCCGTACTAGGGCAGTCGCTCATGGCCGCACCTACGGTCAAATTGAAGGTCGACGAAGAGTGCACGGCTGGTCCCCCGATGGACATTGTCGATGCGGCGACGACTGCCGAAACTACAAACCGGCGAGCACTGAAAATCATGGAAACCCCCTGACGAGCCGTCGTACTAAAACAGTACGCCGTACGATGTATAGAGCGCAACCACGCACGGTCAACCTGAGCAAGGAATGTTTCAGGTGTTGGCTGACCGACAGGTCATTCAGGCGATCTCGAAGAGCACAATCCGCGCCTTGTTCGGGCGGTTCGCAATGAGTGTGGTTGACCAGCTTTTGTTTAGTTTTCACCGTGTGTTGAGTCTTCATGAATCGACAAAAGCTGCGGAAAAGTCCTCCTGATGCACTGCGTTCGATGAGCGACGTCCCCTCGTTCCCGGCCCCCGACCCCTCGACGCGTCTGGGGGCTCCTCCGCCTGCCGTGGTGGCCGCGCCGCGTCGGCGGCGTTCGCGTTGGTTCGCCCTTGGTCTGCTGATCATCACCGTGACCGCGTCGGCCGCGCTGTTCACCGAAGGCACACGCAGAGCGAAGGATGCGGCCGCGCAGATGGTTCGTGTGAGCGCGGGTTGTCGCGTGCCGGTGAAGCTTCGCGACAGCGGCGACTTCTGGGTTTACATCGAGGCCGGACCGGTGCCGATGCCCGACAACGCGGAGTGCACGAACGCGGGTCGCACGATGACAAACCCGCACGGCTTTCCCATGCTCGGCTTCGCGGTTGCAACGCCCGACGGGGTGGAACGTTCGATGGTCGAAGTCGACCCCAACCGTCGTTACAAACTCGGACGACACTCGGGTCTGCTGACGTCGCGCTTTGCGGGACGCGCAGGGGAGACCGTGATCGTTGGTGTCGTTGCCGACTCGGCCGACGCAGCCATTGCGATCGGGGAGAACGTTTTCGACCTGCGCACGCCGTGGCGTATCGGCGCCGGAGTGGTTTTGGCGATCGGTTTGTTGTTGGTGGCGCTGTTGATCAGAGCCGGCGCAAGACGGTGACGACCTTGCCGAAGACGGTGACGTCGGCGGCGGGAAACACCATCGGCTCGAGTCGCGGATTGGCCGGAACCAGCGTGATCGTGTTGCCCGACTTCTTGTAGGTCTTCACCGTTGCTTCGTCACCGGGAATGCCGGCCACGACGATGTCACCGTTGCGGGCGACAGACTCTTGGCGCACGACGACGAAGTCGCCATCGAAGATGCCGGCATCGATCATCGAGTCGCCGCGCACGCGCAGCATGAACAGTTCGCCCTCGCCGGTGAAGTCGACGGGGAGGGGGATGAGTTCCTCGACATTCTCGTTGGCGAGCACGTTGGTGCCCGCGGCGACATCGCCGACGAGCGGGACGTGACGGGCGGGGCGGCGTTCCATGGCAACCCCGATGCTGGAGTCGAAGCGCACCTCGAGGGCGCGGGGCTTGGTGGGGTCGCGGCGCAGGTAGCCGAGCTTCTGCAGGGTGGCGAGGTGGTTGTGCACCGTGGCCGGGCTGTTCAGGCCGACGGCCTCGCCGATCTCGCGGACCGACGGGGGATAGCCCCGTTCGCGCATGTTGGTATCGATGAACTCGAGAATCGCCCGCTGGCGGGTGGTGAGGGCCTCTGACATGCCCTCAGCGTACGCCTGTTCGCCCCCAGGGTCAAACACCTGTTCGCCCAGACCCTTGACAGGCGAACACCCGTTCGGTACGGTGAACGAACACCCGTTCGTTAGGTTCCCGTCAACAGTCCCAGCAAGAAATCCCAGCAAGACCACCCCGACAGGAAAGGCCCGCCATGGCAGTCGCACTCCACCCCCAGCCCCGCCCGATCGCCACCTAC